>NZ_PIJG01000030.1:0-35395 GCF_002809955.1 Geobacillus sp. Manikaran-105 | reverse complement strand
ACAGAGTCGGAATTTTGTTCCGTTTGGTAAAATATACAAAAACCAGAGAGGGCTGACTCCAAAAGTCCGCTTTTTGGCGGACTTTTGGGTCAGCCCCTTGATATGATCAAGATTATCCAATGCTTCCTTCCATCTCGAACTTGATCAAGCGGTTCATCTCGACCGCGTATTCCATCGGCAGCTCTCTTGTGAATGGCTCGATAAAGCCCATGACGATCATTTCCGTCGCTTCCTGCTCGGAAATGCCGCGGCTCATCAAGTAGAACAGCTGCTCTTCCGACACTTTCGACACTTTCGCTTCGTGCTCAAGCGAGATGTTGTCGTTTAAAATTTCGTTGTACGGAATCGTGTCCGATGTCGACTGGTTGTCGAGAATGAGCGTATCGCATTCGATGTTCGAGCGCGAGCCGGACGCTTTGCGGCCGAAATGGACCATGCCGCGGTACGTGACTTTTCCGCCTTGCTTGGAGATCGACTTCGAGACGATCGTCGATGACGTATTCGGGGCCAAATGGATCATTTTCGCCCCGGCGTCTTGGTGCTGCCCTTTGCCGGCGATGGCGATCGACAGCGTCAAGCCGCGCGCCCCTTCGCCTTTTAAGATGACGGCCGGGTATTTCATCGTCAGCTTCGAGCCGATGTTGCCGTCGATCCATTCCATCGTCGCGTTTTCTTCGCAGACGGCGCGCTTCGTCACCAAGTTGAAGACGTTGTTCGCCCAGTTTTGGATCGTCGTGTAGCGGCAGTAGGCGCCTTTTTTGACGATGATTTCCACAACCGCGCTATGAAGCGAGTTCGTCGTGTAAATCGGCGCCGTGCAGCCTTCGACGTAATGGACGTGCGCCCCTTCGTCCACGATGATGAGCGTCCGTTCAAACTGCCCCATGTTTTCCGAGTTGATGCGGAAGTACGCCTGAAGCGGCGTATCGACTTTGACGCCTTTCGGGACGTAGATGAACGAACCGCCCGACCAGACGGCCGAGTTGAGCGCCGCAAATTTGTTGTCCGTCGGCGGCACGACTTTGGCGAAATACTCGCGGAACAAGTCTTCGTTTTCCTTCAGCGCCGAGTCGGTGTCTTTAAAGATGACGCCGAGTTTTTCGAGATCTTCTTTCATGTTGTGGTAGACGACTTCCGATTCGTATTGCGCCGAGACGCCGGCCAAATATTTTTGTTCCGCCTCTGGAATCCCTAATTTATCGAACGTCGCTTTGATCTCCGCCGGCACCTCATCCCACGAACGGCCCGATTTTTCCGTCGGTTTGACGTAGTACGTAATTTCATCGAAATCGAGGCTTGACAAGTCGCCGCCCCATTGCGGCATCGGTTTGCTGTAGAAGATGTCGAGCGCTTTTAAGCGGAACTCGAGCATCCATTGCGGTTCGTTTTTCATCCGCGAAATTTCTTCGACGACTTCACGCGTCAAGCCGCGCTGGGCGCGGAAGACGGAGACGTCCTTGTCGACGAAGCCGTACTTGTATTCACCGATTTCCGGTGCTTTTTTCGCCATCTCGGTTCACCTTCCTTTAGACTTAGTGGTGATGCAGTCCTTTTTCGAGCGCTTTCCACGCGAGCGTCGCGCATTTGATGCGGGCCGGAAACTTGGAAACGCCTTGGAGCGCTTCAATGTCGCCAAGGTCGACGGAATCGTCGTACTCTTTCCCTTGGATCATGTCGGAAAAAATGTGGGCGAGCCGAAGCGCTTCTTCCACCGTTTTCCCTTTGATCGCCTGCGTCATCATCGACGCCGACGACATCGAAATCGAACAGCCTTCCCCTTCAAATTTGACGTCGGCGACTTTTCCGTCTTCAACTTTCATCGTCAAGTGGATGCGGTCGCCGCACGTCGGGTTGTTCATGTTGACATCGACGTTCGTTCCTTCAAGCACCCCGCGGTTTCTCGGGTTTTTATAATGATCCATAATGACTTGGCGGTAAAGCTGGTCCAACGGATGGTTAGAAGACATGGCTGAAGTACTCCTTCGCTTTCTGTAATGCGGCGATGAATGCATCGATTTCCTCTTTGGTATTGTAAAGGTAAAAGCTCGCCCGGGCGGTCGCCGTCACGCCGAGCCATTTCATGAGCGGCTGGGCGCAATGGTGGCCGGCGCGGATGGCGATTCCTTCGGCGTCAAGGACAGTCGCCACATCGTGCGGATGCACCCCGTCGATGTTAAACGTCACAAGCCCCGCCCGCTCTTTCGGGCCATAGACGGTGACGCCTTCGATGTCCGCCATTCGTTCAAGCGCATATTGCGCCAGCTCATGCTCATGGGCGGCGATGGCGTCCAAGCCGACTTGTTCAAGGAAATCGATCGCTGCACCAAGGCCAATCGCCCCGGCGATGATCGGCGTGCCGCCTTCAAACTTCCACGGCAGCTCTTTCCACGTCGAGTCGTACAGCTCGACAAAATCGATCATTTCGCCGCCGAACTCGACCGGCTCCATCTGCTCAAGCCATTTCTTTTTGCCATATAATACGCCGATTCCCGTCGGCCCGCACATTTTATGGCCGGAAAGGGCGAGAAAATCGCAATCAAGTTCCTGAACATCGACCTTCATATGCGGAGCGCTTTGCGCCGCATCGACGACGACGACCGCCCCGCGCTCATGGGCGATGCGGGCGATCTCCCGCACCGGGTTGATCGTCCCAAGCACGTTCGATACATGAGCAATGGCGACAATCTTCGCTGCTTCGGTGACGGTCGCCTCGACATCGCGCAGATCGATCGTGCCGTCTTCCTGCATTGGAATGTATTTTAACGTCGCCCCCGTTTGTTTCGCCAGCTGCTGCCACGGAATCAAGTTGCTGTGATGCTCCATGTACGTGATGACGATCTCATCGCCTTCTTTGACGTTGGCGCGCCCGTAGCTGGAGGCGACCAAATTAAGCGATGCCGTCGTGCCACGCGTAAAGATGATTTCCTGCGTCGATTGGGCGTTTAAAAACCGCCGCACTTTTTCGCGCGCGCCTTCGTACGCATCGGTCGCCTTCGTCCCGAGCGTATGGACGCCGCGGTGGACGTTCGAGTTGTACTCGCGGTAATAGCGGTCAAGCGCCTCAATCACCGGCAGCGGCTTTTGCGATGTCGCCGCGCTGTCGAAATAAACGAGCGGATGGCCGTTGACATCCTGATGCAAAATTGGAAACAACGCGCGAATGTCGTTTACATTCATGATTGAACTTTCCTTTCAATCACTTCAATTAATTGGTTTTTCACGCCTTCAATCGGAATTGCTTCGACGACCGGCGCCAAAAAGCCGTGGATGATGAGCCGTTCCGCGTCGCGTCTCGGAATGCCGCGGCTCATTAAGTAATACAATTGGATCGGGTCAACGCGCCCGACAGAAGCGGCGTGGCCGGCCATGACGTCGTCTTCGTCAATCAACAAAATCGGGTTCGCATCGCCGCGCGCTTTTTCGCTCAACATCAAGACGCGCGACTCCTGCTCGGCGTTCGATTTTGACGCGCCGTGCTCAATTTTGCCGATGCCGTTGAAAATCGAGGTCGCGCTGTCGCGGACAACACCGTGCTTCAAAATTGTCCCTTCTGTATGCTTGCCGTAATGGATGACGCTCGTCGTAAAGTTTTGCACTTGCTCGCCGCGGCTGACCGCGACCGTTTTCGTATCGCCGAACGAGCCGTCGCCGACAAGGCGGGTGATGTTCTCGGAGACCGTATTGCCGTCATTCATCAGCCCGAGCGCCCATTCGATCCGTCCATCGCGCCCGGCGATGCCGCGCCGATTGACATACGTCGTGGTGCCTTTGGCCAAATGGTCGACAGCGGCGAAAAAGACGCTTGCGTTCGCTTGAGCAAACACCTCGGCGACCACATTAACGACCGCGTTTCCTTCGCGGCTTGCTGATATATAATTTTCGACAAACACGACGCGGCTGTTGTCTTCCGCCACGACGATGACATGGTTAAACAAGGCGATGTCGTCTTCGTCTTGAATATAGACTGCCTGAAGCGGCGTTTCAATCTCCACATTTTTCGGGACATAGACAAACACACCGCCGTTGAGCAGAGCCGCATGGAGCGCGGCAAGGCGGTGCTCATCCGGCTTGACCGCCGTCATCAAATAGTTTTTCAGCAAGTCGCCATGCTCGCGCGCTGCGGTGAAGATGTCGGTGAAAATGACGCCCTTCTCCTTCAACTCATCGGATAGCGACACATACGCCGGCGTATGGTTGCGCTGCACGTACAAATTTTTCGTTCCTTCGCCGGCTTGCATGAGCGCCTTGACCGCTTCAGGCAAGTCATCGAGGCCGGCATATGGCGCACTGTCAACGGCATGGCGTGAGAAGCCAGTGAAGTTCCAATTGTCGATTTTCGTTTTCTCCGGTTTCGGAAGCGGCAGCCGCTCCGCCAACCGAAGCGCCTCAAGGCGCCGCTCGGTCAGCCAGCCCGGTTCGCCGCGTCCGCTTGAGAACGTGCGGATGTAGGTTTCATCGAATGGGATTTTCGTTTCTGTCGCCATAGTCCTCCTCCTAACGCTTACGCTTCTTGTCCGACCGTTTCGTCTTCGATGCCGAGTTCTTTTTTGATCCAGTCGTACCCTTCCGCCTCAAGCCGCTGCGCCAGCTCCGGACCGCCGGACTTGACGATGCGCCCTTGCATCATGACATGCACATAATCCGGGGTGATGTAGTTGAGCAGCCGCTGGTAGTGGGTGATGATCAAACAGCCGAACTCGCTGCTGCGCATTTCGTTGACGCCTTTGGCGACGATTTTGAGCGCGTCGATATCGAGGCCGGAGTCGATCTCGTCCAAAATGGCGATTTTCGGCTCAAGCATCATCAGCTGCAAAATTTCGTTCCGCTTTTTCTCCCCGCCCGAGAATCCTTCATTCAAATAGCGGTGCGCCATATCCGGATTCATTTCCAAAAACGCCATTTTTTCATCGAGCTTGCGGATGAATTTCATAAGCGAAATTTCGTTGCCTTCGCCAAGGCGGGCGTTGATCGCCGCGCGCAAAAAGTCGGCGTTCGTCACCCCGCTGATTTCACTCGGATATTGCATCGCCAAAAACAGGCCGGCGCGCGCCCGCTCGTCGACTTCCATCTCGAGGACATCCTGGCCGTCGAGCGTCACCGATCCTTCTGTCACTTCATATTTTGGATGGCCCATAATGGCCGATGCCAACGTCGACTTCCCCGTTCCGTTCGGGCCCATGATGGCGTGGATTTCCCCACCTTTGACTTCCAAGTCCACTCCTTTTAAAATTTCCTTTCCCTCCACGGCGACGTGGAGATTGCGAATCGTCAATACCGCCATGCAGCATACCTCCAATTCTCAATTGAGAGTCAATTCGCTCGCTTGTCTTCTAGCGATCGCTCATTCTCATTTTATTCTCATTACAATTTTATAACAAATGAAAACTGCCTGCAACTTCCCTGCTCTGTTTTTCACGATGACCGTGTGAAAAAACAGCGCCTTTTACTATTTTACACGAAAACCTCAAGCTTGTACGAGTTTTTGCAAAAAAAAGACCCCGTTTTTTCCGGAGTCTAGTGAGCCGCCCGCAGCTCGCGGAGGCATTCTTGCACGAGCGTCACCGCCTGGCTCATCGCCGCCCCGCCGCCAAACGCGGCCGCCACCGCGCATACTTCCAAAATTTCCCGTTCCGACGCTCCTTCATCAAGGCAGCCTTTCGCATGGTAAATCGTGCAATACTCGTCTTGCGCCGCCAGGCTGATGCCGAGGGCGATTAATTGTTTTTCTTTTTTCGACAGCGCCCCCTCGGCAAAGCACGCTTCCGTAAACGCGTTAAACCGCTCGGCTACGTTCGGAAGTTTTTTGGGTGAACGCCCCTATCCCTTCTTTGTAGCGGTGAAGGGAGGATTCGACCGATGCATAAACGAATGGTATTGAAAGGGTGTGGAAACACCACCGTTTCGCCAACATCGACGGAATGTCATGATGAAAACGAATGGTTCTGTTCCACTCCCATCATCATAGGAAAGGGGGCAATGCCATTGATTCGTTGGGTTGTCTTTGCCTTAACCGCCGCTTTCGCTTCGTTTTTGGCATGGATCATCATCGGCAGCATTCTCGGTGAACACGGGGACGTCATCTTCAGTTTAACGACAGTGGTCGCCCTGCAAAACTGCGTCATCATCGTCATGCTCGCCGCCGTACTGGCGCGTTTGAACAACCGATGAAGCGCAGGAAAACAGACCGGCCGCGGCGTCTCTCCATCCAAAACGGTTTTGAACTTTCGTGCGGCTCTTTTTTGTGCAAAAAATAACGGAAGCGATTCGCTTCCGTTATTGATTGTTTGTCGCCGCTGGAATGACGGCGCCGTGGTATTTTTCTTTGATGAAATCTTGAATTTCTTTCGATTGCAGCACTTCGACAAGCGTTTTGATTTCTTTTCGGTTTTCATCGCCTTTGCGCACCGCCACAATGTTCACATACGGATTGTTTTTCGGCGACTCCACGGCGATCGGGTCTTTCGCCGGGTCCAAACCGGCGTCAAGCGCATAGTTGGCGTTGATCAAAACCGCATCGCCTTCGCCATTTTTGTAAATTTGCGGCAGAAGTCCAGCATCGACGTCCGCTTTAAATTTCAAATGTTTCGGGTTTTCGACGATGTCGTTGACCGTCGCTTTCGTTTTATCGACGCCCGGTTTCAGCTTAATGAGCCCCTTTTCTTGCAGCATCGACAAAATGCGGCCATGGTCGGCGACCGAGTTGCTCATGATGACCGTCGCGCCGTCCGGCAGTTCTTCAATGCTTTTGTATTTTTTGGAATACAGGCCGATCGGCTCAATGTGAATACCGCCGGCGTTGACGAAATCATAGCCGTGTTCTTTCATTTGCGATTCCAAGTACGGAATGTGCTGGAAGTAGTTGGCGTCGATGTCTTTATCAGCCAACGCTTTGTTCGGCAAGATGTAATCTTGGAACGTAATGATCTCCAAGTCGATTCCTTTTTCTTTCAAAATCGGTTTCGCTTTTTCCAAAATTTCCGCGTGCGGCACGTTCGACGCGCCGACTTTCAGTTTCACCAATTCGCCGCCTTTGCCCCCCTCGGCCGCGTTGTTGTTGTCGTTGCCGCCGCACGCCGCCAAAGTGAAGACAAGAACAGCAGCGAACAGGGCGCCAAGCCATTTTTTCATCGTTTTCTTCCTCCTTATCGTTTATCAATTTTGGAAGTGACAACGTCACCGATCAACTGAATGACAAAGACAATGACGAGCACCAACACGGTCGCGACAAACGTCACATCGTTATGGCTGCGCTGGAATCCTTCCAAATACGCCAAGTTCCCAAGCCCGCCGGCGCCGATGGCTCCAGCCATCGCCGTATAGCTGACGAGCGACACGGCCGTCACCGTAATGCCGGAGACGAGCGCCGGCAACGATTCCGGCAGCAGCACTTTCCAAATGATCGTCCACGTTGAGGCGCCCATCGCTTGGGCTGCTTCGATGACGCCTTTATCAATTTCGCGAAGGGCAATCTCCACCATGCGGGCGTAAAACGGCGCGGCCCCAATGACCAAAGCCGGCAGCGCCGCATTGGCGCCAAGCATCGTCCCAACAAGCCAGGTGGTAAACGGAATGAGCAAAATGATCAAAATAATAAACGGAATCGAGCGGAAAATGTTCACAAACGCCGCAATCACTGTATTGACAAACCGGTTTTCCCATAGGTTGCCCTTCGCTGTCAAAAATAGAAGCAAGCCAAGAACGATTCCGAGGACGAAAGTGGCCGCCACCGCCACTCCCGTCATATACAGCGTCTCGACCGTCGCCGCCCACATTGTCTCCCATTGGACGTTCGGCAGGAGGTTAGCGAGCATCGTGAATCACCTCCACCGCCACCTGCTGGCTTTGAATGTAGTCAAGCGCCCGGGCAATTTCATCCGCCGCCCCATCGATGTGCACAAACAGCACCCCATAAGCGCCTTGATGGGTTTGCGAAATTTTCCCTTGCAAAATATTCATATCGACGGCAAATTGCCGCACGACCTGGCTGATGAGCGGCTGGCCGGCCGCCGCGCCGACAAACGTCAGCTGCGCGATCAGCCCGCTCGGATATTGGCCAAACAAATGGGAAATCGCCTCTTCCGTCTCTTCCGGCTCGACGAGCTGCTTGACGAACCGCTTCGTGATCGGCTGCTGCGGGTTGCGGAACACATGCAACACTTCGCCTTGCTCAACGATTTTGCCGTTTTCCATCACGGCGACGCGGTCGCAAATTTTGCGGATGACGTGCATCTCATGGGTGATGAGCACGATCGTCAGCCCGAGCCGCTTGTTGATGTCGACAAGCAGGTCCAAAATCGCATCGGTCGTCTGCGGGTCGAGCGCCGATGTCGCCTCGTCGCAAAGCAGCACTTTCGGGTTGTTGGCGAGCGCCCGGGCAATGCCGACACGCTGCTTTTGCCCGCCGCTCAACTGCGACGGATACGCCTCTTCCCGCCCCGTGAGCCCGACGAGCTCGATCAGTTCATCGACCCGTTTTTGCCGCTCTGCTTTCGGAACACCCGCAATCTCGAGCGGAAACGCAATGTTTTCCCGCACTGTGCGCGACCAAAGCAAGTTGAAATGTTGGAAAATCATCCCGATCTCTTGACGCGCCTTGCGCAGCTCCCGCCCTTTGATGCGCCCCATGTCGCGGCCGGCGACGACCACCCGGCCGCCCGTCGGCTTCTCGAGCCCATTGAGCAAGCGGATGAGCGTACTTTTCCCCGCGCCGCTGTAGCCGATAATGCCGAAAATTTCCCCTTCGCGAATCTCAAGCGACACATTGTCGACGGCCGTGACCGAGCCGTTAGCCGCTTGATAGATTTTTGTCACATGTTCGAGTGTAATCATCGTTTCACCTTCCTTCCTCCCCAAGGCGGCGGAGCGCAAAAAGAAAACCTTTCTGCCCGCAGAGAACAGAAAGGTATTGTGCACCATTCCGTCTCTTATCTCTCAAAGCAGGCCGCTTTGTGTGAATTGGCACCTTTTCAGCGCACGCGCTGACGGTTGCCGGGCTTCATTGGGCACATCCCTCCACCTCTCTTGATAAGAGCGCAACAATCGCCTATTCGATTGACTACAGCTGTGATTGTATCACCTTGTGTCGAACATTGTCAATAAAAATTTCACCCAACATGCCGATACGGCTTAGCCAAATGGAGGAGCGACTCAAGCAGCAACAGATGACGAAAGCTTCCCGATACATGCACTTCGCGCAGCCGGACGAGCTGCTGCAGCTTCAGCTCGCCGCCTAAAAGCGAGCAAAGCGCTTTTTTGGAGCCGCGCACCGTCAAGACGTTCCGTTCATCAGGTTCCCTTCCGGCGGCAAGCTCCTTGCCGAGCGCCACGATGGCGGTCTCTTCCTCGCTTTCAAAGCGGACATACAGCTGCTCATCCGGCAAAATCGGCAACAAATGGCGCAACGTTTGCATCCGTTCCATAAACTGCCCTACCAACTCGCGCATTTCCATTGAGCATCCTCCCCCCCATCTCCTTTGTCCTTTTATTTCCATGCCGAAGGGGGAGAATCCTTTACAAAAATCTCGACAGCCGCCGTGGCGAACCAACGCCGTTTTTGTCATTTCCCAAGAAATGTGTCAAACGGCGTCAAAAAACGGCGGATCGTCAGCGCGGCAAACGGGCGCGGATTGCTTCGTACAAATAAGGGACCGAATGGAACGCATACCATTTGCCGATGATCTCTCCGCCGGCGAAAAGAAGCAAGCACGGAACGCTTTCAATTTTCCACGCCGCCGCCTGCTCGGGGATGTAGTTGATGTCCGTTTCGCAAAACGGTATGTCCGGAAACAATTGTTCTAGGACAACAAGCATGCGCCTCGCCAACTGGCACGTGCCGCACAGCGGGGTATACAACGAAAGAGCGAGAAGCGGCTCCCCTTCCACC
Source organism: Geobacillus sp. Manikaran-105 (assembly GCF_002809955.1). NCBI lineage: Bacteria > Bacillati > Bacillota > Bacilli > Caryophanales > Anoxybacillaceae > Geobacillus > Geobacillus sp. Manikaran-105. Next base: position 25,512 of record NZ_PIJG01000030.1, on the reverse strand, counting down.
ATTCGCTTAATATCGTTTCGACCGATTGTGTTCACTCGCCTCTTCCTCTCATGAACGATTCGATACGGACGTCAAAATGGGCGCGCAGCAGCACATGCGCCAAATGCCAGATCGGGGCGGCGGCCACTTCGCGATACGCCCGGTCAATGTAAATATGCCCTGCTTCCGGAAACACCCGGCGGAACTGCCGGTGCAATTTTTCCCCCGCCTCATCGGCATCGGCGAGCACGTACACATCCCGCCCTTCGAGTTCATCGGCCAGCTCCTCAAGGCGCGCATCGCTGATCGTGCCGTTCGTGCAAATGATGACAACCGGCTCGTTCAGCACGGCCGCCACTTTTTCCTTATCTGACCGCCCTTCCACAATAATCACTTTTTCCACCTGTCGCATGTCCGACCCACCTAACGTGAATGAGGATACAATATTGTATGGCAACAGAAAAGCAACGGCCATCCGCCGTTGCCTCCTAACACCAGCCCGCCTCCCCGTCGCAGTCGACATATTTTTGATCCGGTTCAACGGTAGCGGTGACCCATTTTCAAATTCTTCCATTTGCTCGCTTTATCCGTTTTTCCACGCTACAGCCGCAGGAAGCGGAAGGCGGCCGATGAGCTCGCCTCCCTCGTACAGTTCGATCGTGCGGCCGTTCCATTTGCCGGTGACCCGGTCCGTGACATCCAGTTGCTTCGTTTGCAGCACCATCACGAGCACCCCTTTTTCATCACATTCCGGTATGTATAGGGGGCCCGGTTCGAAGCGAACTTTGCAGGAACGTTTATCCTTCGTTGATCATCGCTTCGTATTGTTCGGCCGTCAACAAGTTGTCCACTTCGCTTAAGTCTTTCGGCTCAATAACGATCATCCATGCTTTTTCATACGGTGATTCGTTCACATATTCCGGATTGTCGTTCAACGCTTCGTTCACTTCGACGACCGTGCCGCTGATCGGCGCATACAATTCCGAGACGGTTTTCACCGACTCAACGCTGCCGAACGGCTCGTTCGCTGTCAGTTCCGCGCCGACTTCCGGCAGCTCGACAAACACGATGTCGCCCAGCTCCGATTGGGCGAAATCGGTGATGCCGATGCGCACTTTGTCCCCTTCGACGCGCACCCACTCATGCTCTTTCGAATAACGGAGTTCTTTCGGCGTGTTCATCAAATCCCTCCAGTGCGGCAAGTTGTGTTCTTTTTCATCATAACCGATTTTTCGCCAAAACTCACTGAATTCATTTCATTTCGGCCAAATTTTTTATGTTTCCGTCGAAACGCGCCCGGCAAAACACGATTCGTAGTCTTGTTCGCGGAATCCGACCACGACCCGCTCCCCGTCCGTTAAAATCGGCCGCTTGACGAGCATGCCGTCCGAGGCGAGCCACGTGAGCATCTCGTCTTCCGAGGCGCCATCGAGCTTGTCTTTCAATCCGAGTTCGCGGTATTTCATGCCGCTTGTATTGAAAAATTTTTTGAGCGGCAGCCCGCTTTTTCGATGCAAGTCGGCGAGCTGTTCTTTCGTCAGCGGCTCGTCGACCAAATGCACCGTTTGCACCTCAATGCCGTGTTCATCGAGCCAACGCTTCGCCTTCCGGCACGTTCCGCATTTTGGATACCAGTAGAGCGTCAGCGCCATCCGCATTCCTCCCTTTCATTCGACGGCTTGGAATTCATGGAAAAAGAAGCACCAGGCAAACGCCTGGCACTTCCCATTATCACACAATATACCGTTCCGCTTCAATGAGGGCGGCAGCCGCCTCGCGTTTTTTCGCGATCACATTGATCGGCGTATGGCGCGTCAACCGGCGGAGAGCGGCGAGCATCATCCGCAGCGTGTCGCCTTGTTCGACGGCGACAAGCGTTTCTTTCGCATGCGCCTCAATTTCATTGAACGCCTCTTGGCAGAAAATTTGCGTATAGAGCAATTTTTGTTTGTGTTTCTCTTCCCCGCCCGCATTAATCGCTTTTTCGGTGCGGAGAAGCGCCGATTCCATGGCATAGATGTTGGCGACAATATCGGCGATGTTCACGAGCACTTCTTGCTCTTCCTCAATTTTCGGACCGAATTTTTGCGCCGCTAGCCCGGCGACCATCAAGGCGATTTTTTTCGCGTTGCGCACCAAATATTTCTCTTGTTCGAGCGCGCCCGTTCCCGGTTCTTCGGCCGTCATCATCATCAGCTCTTCTTGCAGCTGCTGCGCTTTTTGGAAGAGCGGCAGCTCGCCTTTTAGCGCTTTTTTCAAATACATGCCCGGCACGAGCAGGCGGTTGATTTCATTCGTCCCTTCAAAAATGCGGTTGATGCGCGAATCGCGGTAGGCGCGCTCAATTTCGTATTCCTGCATGAAGCCGTAGCCGCCGTGGATTTGCACGCCTTCGTCCACGATGTAATCGAGCACCTCGGTCGCGAAAAACTTGTTCAGCGAGCACTCGATCGCGTATTCGGCAATCGATTTCGCCACTTCCTTGCCGTCTTTCGCTTTTTCCCCATCGAGCAGGCCCATCCGTTCATCGAACAAGCCGACCGTGCGGTACACCGAGCTTTCCGCCGCATACAGACGCGACGCCATCGTCGCAAATTTTTCTTGCGTCAGCGTAAACTGCGAAATCGGGCGTTTGAACTGCTGGCGTTGGTTCGCGTATTTGAGCGTGATTTCAAGCGCCCGTTTCGCGCCGCCGACCGCCCCTAACCCAAGCTTGTAGCGGCCGATGTTTAAAATGTTGAAGGCGATGACATGGCCTTTTCCGATTTCACCGAGCACGTTTTCTTTCGGCACCGGCACGTCTTGCAAAATGAGCGTTCGCGTCGACGAGCTTTTAATCCCCATTTTCTTTTCTTCCGGACCAGTTGAAACGCCCGGGAAGTCGCGTTCCACGATGAACGCCGTAAAGTGCTGGCCGTCCACTTTCGCGTAGACGACGAACACATCGGCGAAACCGGAGTTCGTGATCCATTGCTTTTCGCCGTTTAAAATGTAATGCGTTCCTTCTGCATTCAATTTCGCCGTCGTTTTCGCGCCGAGGGCGTCCGAACCCGATCCCGGCTCCGTCAAGGCATAGGCGGCGATTTTTTCGCCAGTCGCCAACTGCGGCAAATATTTTTGCTTTTGTTCTTCCGTGCCGAACAAGACGATCGGCAGCGAGCCAATCCCGACGTGCGCCCCGTGCGAAATCGCAAAACCGCCGGCCGGCGCCATCTGTTCTGCGATGATGGCCGAGCTCACTTTATCCAGACCCAACCCGCCGTATTCTTCCGGAATGTCGGCGCTTAGCAAACCGAGTTCGCCCGCTTTGCGAAGCAGTTTCACGGAACGGTCAAACTCATGGTTTTCCAAATGCTCCAGCTGCGGGAGCACTTCATTGTTAACATACTCTTCCGTCGTTTTGGCAATCATATGATGCTCGTCGGTGAAATCTTCCGGCGTAAAGACGCGCTCGGCCGGAATGTCTTCGATTAAAAAGCTGCCGCCTTTGATCGCTTCTTCCATTGTTTTCGCCATCGTTCGTTTCCTCCCCCGAAAAATGATGGATAATCCGGGCGGCATCCGCCCAGCAACCTTTGATCGTGTTGGCCTAGGCGCCCTGGCGGCTGCGCCGGGGCGCGATTTTCGTCAGTTCTCTAATCCAGCATTCATCTCCTTGTTTCGGCCCTCTTGCCGACTTGGGACCGGCAGCCGAACCGCTTTGACCTAGGGCGGTCGATCCGTCCGACGGCCAACTCGTCCGGCTTCCTTATGGCAGCAGTTCAAACACGCCGGCTGCGCCCATGCCGCCGCCGATGCACATCGTCACAATGCCGAACTGGACGTTGCGGCGCCGCATTTCATGAAGCAACGACAACGTCAGCTTCGCGCCCGTGCAGCCGAGCGGGTGGCCGAGCGCAATCGCCCCGCCGTTGACATTGACGATCTCTTCGTCAAGCCCGAGCTCGCGAATGACTTGAATCGACTGGGACGCGAACGCTTCGTTCAGCTCGATCAAGCCGATGTCGGACAGCTCAAGGCCGGCGAGCTTCAACGCTTTCGGCACCGCCGCGACCGGGCCGATCCCCATCACTTCCGGCGGCACGCCGGCGACGGCAAACGAGCGGAACTTGCCAAGCGGCCTTAAACCGAGCGACTCTGCTTTTTCACGGTCCATCACCATGACCGCCGCCGCCCCGTCGCTCATTTGCGACGCGTTGCCGGCTGTGACCGTGCCGTTGGCGGCAAACGCCGGGCGCAGTTTCGCGAGCGTTTCCATATTCGTGTCCGGGCGCACGCCTTCATCTTGTGTAAAGACGACTTTCTCCTCAACGAGTTTGTTGCCTTCTACTTTGCGCACCGTCACCTCGACCGGCACGATTTCTTCATTGAATTTTCCTTCGGCAATCGCCTTCGCGGCGCGCTGGTGGCTGCGCACCGCGAACGCGTCTTGATCTTCGCGGCTCACGCCGTATTTTTTCGCCACTTGCTCGGCCGTGTGCCCCATCGACATGTAATATTCCGGCGCCTCTTCGGCCAGGCGGGCGTTCGGGCGGACGACATGGCCCATCATTGGCACCATGCTCATTGATTCAACCCCGCCGGCAATGACCGTATCCGAATGGCCGAGCATGACCCGTTCGGCCGCATAGGCGATCGCCTGCAGGCCGGACGAACAATACCGGTTGATCGTAATCGCCGGCACCGTGTACGGCAGCCCGGCGAGCGCCCCGATGTTGCGGGCGATGTTCAGTCCTTGCTCCGCCTCGGGCATGGCGCAGCCGATAATTAAGTCGTCGATATTCCCATCATAGTTCCCTGCACGCTTCAACGTTTCCTTGACAACGAGCGCTCCCAAATCGTCCGGCCGCGTATGGGCGAGCGTTCCTTTTTTCGCCTTGCCGACCGGTGTGCGCGCTCCCGCGACAATGACCGCTTCTCTCACGCCAGTCCCCCCCTTGAATCCCCCGCTTTAGTTGCGGAGCGGTTTTCCTTTCACCAACATATGCTGCATGCGCGCTTGCGTCTTCGGCTCGCCGATGAGGCTCAAAAACGCCTCGCGCTCGAGATCGAGCAAATATTGCTCGTCGACTTCCGTTCCGTACGGCACTTTTCCGCCGGCCAGGACGTACGCCAATTTTTTCGCGATTTTCAAATCGTGCTCGCTGATGTAGCCGGAATGGAACATCGACTGCGCCCCAAGCAGCATGGCCGCATAGCCGCTTTCGCCGGCCACCGGCACTTTCTTCCTTACAGGAGGCCGGTACCCTTCCTCATACATCGAGAGCACCGCCTGTTTCGCTTCATACAGCAGATGGTCGCCGTTCATCGTGATGCCGTCGCGGTGATTCAAGAAGCCAAGCTCGCGCGCTTCCGCCGCTGACGTCGACACTTTCGCCATGGCGATCGTTTCAAATACGCTGGCCGCGATTTTGACGTAGTCGACGTCCACGCCGCGCGGCAGGCTGTTCAACCGTTTGATGTACAGCTCCTTGTTGCCGCCGCCGCCCGGAATCAAGCCGACGCCGACTTCGACGAGCCCGATGTACGTCTCGGCCGCCGCTTGGATGCGTGAAGCCGCCAAGCTCACTTCCGCCCCGCCGCCTAACGTCATGGCAAACGGCGCGACGACGACCGGTTTCGGGTTATATTTGACGCGCATGAGCGCTTGCTGGAACTGGCGGACGGCAAGCTCCAATTCAAAGAAGTTTTCATCTTGCGCTTCCATCAGCATCATCGCCAAGTTGGCGCCGACGCAGAAGTTTTTCCCTTGGTTGCCGATGACGAGCCCTTTGTAATTGCGGTTCACTTCCTCAAGCGCCTCGTTGATCATGTACACGATGTCCGCACCGATTGCGTTGTTCGGCGAATGGAACTCCAAAAGCGCCACGTCGTCGCCGAGGTCGATGAGGCTTGCACCCGCATTTTTCTTGATGACGCCCCGCTGTTCCTTCAGCCGGCGGATGTGGATGACTTTTTCGCTTTCTTCTACTGGTTTATACCCGCCCGGCGCATAATAGAACAGCCGGCCGTTTTCGGTTTGATAGAACGATGCGGCTCCGTCGGCGAGCATGTCCGTAATCCACGCCGGAACATCACGCCCTTCCGCCTGCATTTTCCGCACCGACTTCTCGAGGCCGATCGCATCCCACAGTTCAAACGGGCCTTGCTCCCAGCCGAACCCCCACTTCATCGCCCGGTCGATCGCCACGATGTCGTCAGCGATCTCCCCGACAAGGCGGGCGGTGTACAGCAACGTCGGTGCGATGATGTTCCAAAGGAGCGTTCCCGCGCGGTCGCCGTCCGCATAGACGAGCGTTTGCAACTTGGCGGCCGTTCCTTTCGCCTGCTTCGCCATTTCCACCGCCGAGGTGACGAGCTTTTTGCGCGGCTCGTATTGCATCGTGACGTAGTTCAGCTCGAGAATGTCTTTTCCTTGCTTGAGGAAAAACCCTTGTCCAGATTTGCTGCCGAGCCAGCCGTTTTCAAGCATCGTGTTCATAAACTCCGGCACGCGGAACGCCTCTTTTTCTTCCCCTTCGACGTTTTCATACACATTGTTGGCGACATGCACGAACGTATCGAGTCCGACGACGTCAAGCGTGCGGAACGTCGCGCTTTTCGGCCGGCCGATGAGCGGCCCCGTCACCGAATCAACCTCGCCGACGCTGTAGCCCCCTTGCATCATCTCGCGGACAGTGACAAGCAAGCCATACGTGCCGATCCGGTTGGCGATGAAGTTCGGCGTATCTTTCGCCATCACGACGCCTTTGCCGAGCACGTCTTCGGCGAACGTTTTCATATAGGCGACCACATCCGGATCGGTATGCTCCGTCGGGATGATTTCAAGCAGCTTCAAATAGCGCGGCGGATTGAAGAAATGCGTGCCTAAAAAGTGTTTTTTGAAATCATCCGAACGCCCCTCCGCCATCGCGGCGATCGAGATGCCGGATGTGTTCGAGCTGACGATCGTCCCCGGCGTCCGCACCTCGTCAACGCGGGCGAAAACGCTTCGTTTGACATCCAAGTTTTCGACGACGACTTCAATGATCCAATCAACATCCGCCAGCCGATGGAAATCGTCTTCAAAGTTGCCGGTTTCAATGAGCGCCAGATTGTCTTGAGCCATCAGCGGCGCCGGCTTTTGCTTTTTCATCCGCTCGAGCGCCTGATTGGCGAGGCGGTTGCGCACTTGTTTATGCTCGAGCGTCCAACCTTTTGCTTCTTCCTCTTTCGTCAATTCCCGCGGCACGATATCCAACAGCAGCGTCGGAATGCCGACGTTCGCCAAATGGGCGGCAATGCCCGAACCCATGACGCCGGACCCAAGCACCGCAGCGCGCCGAATGCGTTTTGCCATTTCGGTTCCCCCTCACACCATTGAATGAATCATCATTCATTTTTCGGCGAAAAAAATAGCCGTGAAAACGTTCTCTATATTCAATATATAGTATGTTGGTAATTTTCGCAATATATTTGCGCACATTTTTTTCACATCGCCGCCGTTCTTTCAATCCATACTAACAACCAGGAGGTGAAGACGATGGCCCGGCTGAAAAAAAATCCGTCTGAACGCGGCGTCAGCGCGGCGAGCGTGAAAGGAAACGCCGGCCCGACGGTCGAAGCCGATGGCGGCGGCAAGCGGACGAGCCAAAATCAGCAGTACAAAAAGCACAACATGCAAGGGGACTGAACGCCTAAGGGCGTCCGTCCCCTTTTTGCCTGCTTGACTTTCGCGCTGCCGGGCGATGGGCGTCACTTACGGAACATGCCTTTGACGACGAACGCCACGTTGGCCGGGCGCTCGGCGAGCCGGCGCATAAAATAGCCGTACCAATCGGTGCCGTACGGCACGTACACGCGCATCGTATACCCTTCGCGCGCCAGCTCGACCTGGCGCTCCGGACGAATGCCGTACAACATTTGAAATTCAAACTGGCTGTTCGGGATATTGTATTCCTTGACGAGCTGCTTCGTATATTCAATGATGGCGTCGTCATGCGTCGCCACCGCCGTGTAGTTGCCGTTTAGCATATGCTGCTTGATGATCTTTTTAAAGTTTTCGTCCACATCTTTTTTGTCTGGAAACGCCACTTCCGGCGGCTCTTTGTACGCCCCTTTGACGAGCCGCAAGTTCGGGCGGTACGGCTTCAGATCTTCAATGTCTTGCTCCGTCCGGTACAAATACGCCTGCAGGACCGTTCCGACGTTATCGTACTCTTTTTTCAACGTTTTAAAAATGTCGAGCGTCTTTTGGCAGCGTGAATAGTCTTCCATGTCGATCGTCACGAACACGCCGCGCTCTTTCGCCGCATCCAAAATGCGGCGCATGTTGCGCATGACAAGATCATCGGAAATGTCAAGCCCCATCGACGTCATTTTCAGCGACAGTTGCGAATTCAGCTTCTCGCGGCTGATCGCGTCGATCGCCTCTAGGCAATGGTTCGCCATCTCGTTCGCTTCTTGCTCGTTATCGACAAACTCTCCCAAGTAGTCGACCGTCACGGCCAGCCCTTTTTCGTTCAGCCGGCGGATGACATGCACCGCTTCCTCAATCGTTTCGCCGGCGACAAACCTTGACGCGCCGAAGCGGAGGCCGTATCGCTTCGCCAACCGGGTCAACGTCTTATTTTTGGACAAGAACAAAAAAAAGTCGCGCATCAGCTGTTCCACTGTTGCAAGCCTCCTTGTATGGAAACGCATTCATCATCCTTATTGTACCATGTTTCCGCCCGATTGAATATGTTTTTTCCGCACGGTTTATCTTTTATATGTGAATAATTTTCCACTCACTGCACAATCTACAAGCGAACAAACCATGAAAGGAGCGAAACGCGATGCAGCAACAACCGCAAATGAACCCGCAGACCGCGATGCCCGAGCCGCCGCAAATGGTGTCATCAAAAGACGCCATGTATTTTTCCGATATGATGTCGTGGAACTTGCTCGCGGCGAAAAAGGCGCACTTTTTCGCCGCGCAATGCCGGGACCCCGAGGTGGTGCAGGCGATCGAGCGCGCCGGGCAAATGCATCAGCGCCATTACAACATGATTTTGCGTCATTTGCAAAACCCGCCGCAACCGCCAGTCATGTAATAAGGAGGAGCGTCGCATGAACACAAGACAAGTGCAAAATCCAGAAACACAAGTGCCAAAAACACCGCAAATGAATGAGCGCGACTTTTTGAACGATATGTTGGCGACGGAAAAGTATATGACGTTGTCCTACAGCGTGTTTTTGCATGAGGCGAGCAACCAACCGTTATATCAAGATATGATGAACATTTTTACAGAAACGCAAAATTGCCAGCGTGAATTGTTCAATTTAATGTTCAAAAAAGGTTGGTACAAGCTCGAAGCAGCCGATCCGCAAAAGCTTCAACAAACATACCAACAGTTCCAAGGATATACAAACCAGTTCCCTTATCAAGGAAATCAACTGCAGTGAAGGGAACAAATGGGGATGCCCGCTATTGCGTGCGGACATCCTCTTTCACGTCTGAAAAGCAGAAATTCTGAACACGAAGGGGGAGAGGGATGACAGCTCCACCTCCATCCGTATGGACAACACTGCAAATATTAGGGAGCTCGACGGATTTCCAAACAAAAGTGTACCGGAACGATACAGCCGGTCTCTATCTATGGGTGTCGTATGTCGAGCCGATGGTTGATATGGAATTTGTTGCTCGCTCTATTTTTCCTTACTTGTTTCATTGTCCGTTTTCATCTTTAGAAGAGATCCACCGAGCTCTTCCAATCGACGATGCATATATTTCTAGCGACCCTAATAATGTGAAGGAAAAATTGCTCGAGGGATATTTATTCATCCGCCTTCATGAAACGGACGAAACCGGGCTGCTCGTAAAGGCGCAAAAAACATTGGAACGGACACTCACTATCCCCGAAGTGGAATTTAGCGTCGTCGGCCCGAAGGAGTCGTTTATTGAATCGTTGGAAACAAATTTGTACTTATTGCGCAAACGAATCCCGATCGACCGTTTGACGGTCAAAATGACAACGGTCGGAACGTTGTCAAAAACGAAAGTGGCGGTTGTTTATATTGATGGCATTGCCAATCCCGACAACGTCCAAACGGTTCTTCAGCGCATCGAGGAAGTGGAATTTGACGAGATCATTGACAGTTCTTATATCGTGCAAATCATTTCGGACAATCGACACTCTCCCTTTCCGCAGCTGCTCGATACGGAGCGCCCGGACCGAGTCGCTGCCGTACTGGCCGAAGGAAAAGTGGCGATTATGGTAGATGGATCGCCACACGTATTGATCGGTCCAACGACGTTAGTGGAATTTTTTTCATCCTTTGAAGACTACTTTCTCAATTGGACGGTCGCATCGTTTTTCCGTCTCATCCGCCTGTTTTCGGTCACCTTTTCTATTTTGATTACGCCGATGTATGTAGCGACGTTGAACTATCATTACGAACTGATTCCAAAAGATTTACTCGGCACCTTGATTACATCGAGAAGGGAAATTCCGTTCCCACCCATTTTGGAAGTGTTGTTTCTCGAACTAACGATTGAGCTATTAAGGGAGGCCGGGGCGCGGCTCCCCACAAAAGTCGGCCAAACGATCGGGATCGTGGGCGGGATTGTTATTGGAACCGCCTCCGTTGAAGCCGGTTTGACAAGCAATGTTTTGCTCATCTTAGTGGCGCTCGCCGCATTGGCTTCCTTTACTACCCCCGTTTATAAAATCGGGAACACGATTCGCTTGATGCGTTTTCCATTTATCCTGTTCGCCGAGATATGGGGGCTGCTTGGCGTTGCCTTTTGTTTTTGTATTATCGTGACCCATCTGCTTTACTTGACTTCGCTCGGGCGTCCGTTCCTTTCCCCTTTATATCCGCCGCGTTGGCGGGATTTAAAAGACGCGTTGGTCCGCCTGCCGTTTACAAGCCAATCGAAACGGCCGGAAACATTGCGGACCGAGCAGCCCATTCGCTTTAATAGGAAAAAGGCAAAAGAAAAACGGGACATCGACGAATGACAAACCGACAGGAGGACGACAATGGCTTCTGTTGCCGAACGTCTACAAGTTTCACCTTTCATGACCTTTTTTGTGATCGTGTCCATGCAAATCGGTGTCGGAGTGCTCGGATTTCAGCGGGTCATCGCGAAAACAGCCGGACATGATGCCTGGATTTCCGTCCTGCTGGCCGGCGCTTCGTCCCATCTGATTCTCATCGTGCTATACTGGTTGCTGCAACAGGCAGATGGCGATTTCCTCCTCCTTCATCAGCGCCTTTTCGGCCGCTGGGTCGGAGGAGCCCTTTCGTCATTGCTTGCCCTTTACTTTGCCGCTATGGCCTTTGTCGTTCTGCGCACATATATCGAAGTGATTCAAGTATGGATGTTTCCTGACTTGAAAACATGGGAATTTTCACTCGCATTTTTGTTTCTTTGTCTATACATTACCGTTGGCGGATTCCGGGTTGTTGTCGGCATTTGCTTTTTTTGCTTGATCATTCCGAGCTATTTGTTGTTTACCTTTTGGTTTGTCCTTGATTACACTGACTTTTACCAGCTGCTTCCGATATTGGATCATCCCCCTTCAACCATTGTGAAGGCGGCGAAACAAATGACATTGACGATGCTTGGATACGAAACGATTTTGCTCTTTTACCCTTTTATCAAGCGCGGAAACCAGTCCGCCAAATGGGCGCATGCCGCCTTATTGACGACGACATTGTTTTATGCGTTGCTTACCGTATTGACATTGGCATATTTTAGCGAAAAACAACTGCAGCGGCAAATTTGGCCGACGTTAACGATGTGGAAAATGGTGGAATTGCCGTTCATTGAACGCTTCGAATATATCGGCATCGCCAACTGGCTGCTGATTATTTTGCCGAACGTCTGCTTAGGATTATGGTGCTCTTCACGGATATGCAGGCAGCTTTTTCCGGTCCGCCAAAAAACTGCGTTGCTCGTCATTGCCGCCATTTGTTTTTTCAGCACGCTGCTCATTCATGACCGCAAAGAAGTAGACTTCGTTAACACCATTTTAAACAGAGTTGGCTTTTATTTCCTCTATATATGGATTCCTTGTCTTGCAGGCATCACATATATTGTGAAGAAAGTGAGAGGAAACGTATGAGCATACGAACCGCTCTGTTGATCGGGTTTACCGTCGCGATCCTTTGCGGCTGTCTTCGCAAAGAAATTTTGGATGATATCAACATTGAAAGCGCGGTCGGGTTTGATGAAGCAGGAAAAGAGAAAATTCGGGGAACCGTTCTCATCCCGGTTTACAAAAAAGGAGAAACAGCAAACAAAACGTTGACAGCCGTTTCCCCTACGGCGAAAGACGTGCTCGAAGAACTGCAATATAAAACATCTGAGCCGCTCGTCAACGGAAGCATTGAGACCGCCTTGTACGGAAAACGCCTGGCCAAACGGGGGATTTTTCCCTTTGTCGATCAATTCCACCGCGATGCGAGCATCGGGACGAGACTGTATTTGGCGGTGGTCGATGGGACAGCTGAACGTTTGCTCGAAGGACGTTACGGCCGGCAAGGAAGCGGCATTTATCTCTCGAACTTACTAAAACAAAATATCGAGCAGCGCGATTTGCCCAAAACAAATTTGCATTTATTTTTAAAAACGTACTATGCGGACGGAAAAGATCCTTTTTTGCCATATATACGCCGGGTGGGTGAAGATGTACAAGTGATCGGTGTTGCTCTCTTTCGCAACGATCGGATGGTCGATACGATTGGGCGGAGTGATATGTTCTACTTTAAAATCGCAGCCGATGCCTACAGTGAAGGTACCCATACGATCCGATTGAATCGCCAACACTACGTATCCATTAAAAATATCTCAACAAAGCGGACCATTTCCTTTTCAGGACCAAAAACCCGCCCGCATATTCATGTTCATCTTGCGCTTGAAGGAGTCGTACGCGAATACAAACGTGGGGCATTCACATTCGATGTCCGCAAGTCTGTCGAAAAAACATTCGAACAACAAATTCGTTCGAAAACCGCGGCTCTTCTCCGCCGTTTTCAAGAAAAACACATCGATCCGATCGGCTTCGGCGATCTGGCCGCGAGCCGTTACCGACAGTTTCGCCACCGCGATTTTTATAAGAACTACAGCCACCTTCCGATCCGCGTCACCGCCGAGGTGACGATCCGCGACACCGGAATCATCGAATAAGCATCCCTTCTTATTCCAAAAGGGATGCTTATTCTTCTTTCATGAATCGTTGATTAATACCACCAGCCTGGATACGGCGGGTATGGCGGATACGGCGGATAAAAGGGCCGCGGAGCCAATGCGCCGCCGAGCAGCCCCCCCAAGAAGCCGCCGACAAATGGGGCGCCAAACAACAATCCTGGAAATGGCATCGCTTCTTTCTCCTTTCCTTCATGAGTAAGATGCGTCACTTTATTCATATGCACACAACAAAAAAGAGGGTGGGCCGTCCGCCCAACCCTTGTTTGTTTTCTCACCACCAAATCGGGCCATACCACCACGGATAGAAAAACGGCGGGAACAAGGCGCTGCCGAGCAGCCCGCCTAAAAAGCCGCCGAAAAATGGAGCGCCAAAAAACGGAGCGCCGAAGAAAAACGGGCGCGGCCGCCAAAACCAAAAGCCCCATGGCCGCCAAATGCGCTCATCCGCCACTTGGAGATGGCTCATCTTGCTTCCCCCCTTCCGCTTGCTTTAGTCCCACTGTATGCAGGAAAAACGCCCGCTGCTTAGGCCAGTACCTAGAAGGCTGGTGAAAAACAGCGATTTCTCCCCAATATTGATGCGCGAATGCAAAGGAAGCTTGTTTCTTCAAGGTCTTTGCACTCAAAAAAATCTTTTGCCTCGCTTTCCCATCTGCACAAAACCAAAAACAGGCGGCTGTCCGCCGCCCCCGCTTATAGAAACTCTGCGTGCGCCTGTTCGTACAAACAGGCAAGCGAATCGAACAAAATGCGCACCGCCTCGGCCATTTCGTCTTCGCTCATCGAAAGAACTGGTATGAACGTCAACACCGGGCCGAGCGGACGGATGACAAGCCCCCTCCGGCGCGCCTCAAGGATGATCCGGTGCTCCACCATGGCCGCGCGCGGAAACACTTCTTTCGTTCTTCGGTCTTTCACGATTTCAATGCCGCACATCAAGCCTTTTTGCCGGATGTCGCCAACAATTGGAATTTCATACAACCGCTCAAGCCATTCGGCCAGTCGGCGCGCCTTCCGCTTTACGCTGTCAATCAAGCTGCGTTTTTCGATGAGCTCAATGTTTTTCAGCGCAACGGAACAAGTGAGCTGATTCCCCGTATACGTATGGCCGTGGTAAAACGTTTTGTCTTCGTCCACATCGCCGAGAAATGCCGCATAAATCTCTTCCGTGACCAGTGTGGCCGCGAGCGGCAAATATCCTCCAGTAATCCCTTTCCCAAGGCAGACAAGATCAGGCTTCACCTCTTCCTGCTCACAAGCGAACATCGTGCCGGTGCGGCCAAAGCCGACGGCGACCTCGTCGCAAATGAAGAGCACCCCATACCGGCGGCAAAGCCTTTCCACTCCTTTTAAAAACCCGCGCGGATGGACGATGATCCCCGCCGCTCCTTGCACAAGCGGCTCGATGACAACCGCGGCGATTTGATCGTGCTGCTCCTCAAGCACCCGTTCCAGCTCGCGCAAACAATAGCCGACGATCTCCTGCTCGCTTCCGTATTCGTCCATACGGTACACGTACGGCGACGGCACTTCGATCCGCTCAAACAAAAGCGGCGCAAAAATACGGTGGAACGTTTCCATGCCGCCAACGCTCACCGCCCCGACCGTATCGCCGTGGTATGCTTCCTTCAACGAGACAAATTTGTTCTTCTTCGCATATCGAACCGGATCGATATTTTTCCAATACTGATAGGCGATCTTGAGCGCGATTTCCACCGCCGCCGCCCCGGTGTCGGAATAAAACACTTTTGACATGTGCGGCCAATATTCAAGCAGCCGTTTGGCCAACAAAATCGACGGCACATTCGCCGAACCGAGCAATGTCGAATGGGCAATTTTCTCCAATTGCTCGCGAAGCGCCGCATTCAGCTCCGGGTCGTTATGGCCGTGGACATTGACCCATAGCGACGCATAGCCGTCTAGGTACCGGTTGCCGTCGACATCGTACAAATAGCTTCCTTGCCCGCGTTCAATGATCAGCGGACGTTCTTTCGCATACTGTTTCATTTGCGTAAATGGATGCCAGACGCACTGCTTGTCCCACTGTTCCAATTGCTCGTAGCTATACGCCAACGCTAAGCACCTCCAGCCATTGTTTCGCCTTTCCTTGTTCGATCCACTGTTCGGCCAGGTTTTCTAGTTCCTTCCTTGATACAGCAGGAAGGAGCGGCACGACCGCCAGCACCGGGAGTCGAAGCAACGCGGCGATCATTTCGACATTGTTTTGGTGGATGATCTCCTGCTCTTGAAACTGATTGAATACAAGGCCAAGCAAGCGGATGCCTTTCGCCTCGGCATACGCCGCCGTCGTCACCGCGTGGTGAATCGCCCCAAGGCTTGAGAGCGACACGAGAACCGTCGGCAGCTGATAATCACGAACGAAATCGCTCGTCATATACCATCGTCCATCGCGCTCGCACCACGGAACAGCCAGCCCGCCCGCTCCTTCGACGAGCACGACATCATAGCGCTGCTTCAGCTGTTCGAGCCGCTCAGCAATCCGCTCCGGTTCGATGGACGTGCCGGTCAACGCGGCTGCCAAATGCGGCGACATCGCCGGCTCCATATAGTACATGCCTTCTGATGTAGGGATTTTCGCCACTCGTTCATACCAATATTGTTCGGCAAACGACACCCCGTCTTCGGCCAGTCCAGTCTGAATCGGCTTGAACACGCCGACTT
Source organism: Geobacillus sp. Manikaran-105 (assembly GCF_002809955.1). Taxonomy (NCBI): domain Bacteria; kingdom Bacillati; phylum Bacillota; class Bacilli; order Caryophanales; family Anoxybacillaceae; genus Geobacillus; species Geobacillus sp. Manikaran-105. Next base: position 9,671 of record NZ_PIJG01000030.1, on the reverse strand, counting down.
TCATCCCAAACCGCTCCAACGCCAATGCCACAATGGACGTCACCACTGTCTTGCCGATTTCCGTTCCGGTTCCCGTCATGAAAATGGCTTTCCCCATTCTCTTATCCCCCCATCCCTCGAGTCATCATGATCGGTCGGACGCGCGGCCAGACGCGCACCGCGATGACCGAACAAACAGCGCAAAGCGCGAGATCCCCCGGCACCGGAAGAAGAAATCCGAACCATAGCGTTTGGCCGATGGAAAGCGGGGTCTCGGCGATCCATTTCATCGCTATGTACAGCCACGTGCAGCCAAACGCATACACCGTCAATAAGGCCGCCAAATTCGCCTTCCATATGTCCCGCGCTCTTGTCCATTGAAAACGGTGGACAAGCGAACCACATACATACGCCCCGGCGATGAAGCCAAGCAAATAGCCAAACGTCGGCTTCAACACATAACCGAGCCCTCCTCCTTCCGCAAACACCGGCGCGCCCGCCAGCCCGATCAAGACATATAGAAGTTGGCTGAGCGCTCCTGTTCTGGGGCCAAGCAGACAGCCAGCCAGGTAAACCGCGGCGATTTGCAGCGTAAACGGCACATACGGCACCGGGATTTTGATGAACCCGCCGACCGCTGTCAGGGCGGCAAAAAAGGCGGCCCAAACAAAGGAACGGATGTGCACGTTTCCCCTCCTCTCCCAATCTTTGTTTCTATTGTGCCGGACATAAGCTTTATTTGTCAACCTTACCTTTATAAAGGTTTACATTTAAATAGAAATGAGGGGGCCAAAAGAACCGCCCCCTCTTTCACCGCTATATCCACGCTTACTGCTCCTGCTGCACTAAATATGTTTTGCCTGCCCTAAAAGGTTGGTGAAAAACAACTGATTTTGCCGAACCCATTGTTTTCGGTCGAAAGAGAAGCGTTGATTTTGCAAGACTTCTCTATTTGAGAAAAAAGTCCGTTTTTCCGCGATTTTTCACTAAATCACCGGCCTTCTAAACATCCCCGAACTCTAAAATGCATAACGTTGCAGCATTGAACATAGGGATATTTTCCATTCGTCCGATGGGGATGTTTTCGTCAAGAAAGTCTGTCTTGAAAACAGGCGGCCGCATGTCGGTGAGCTTTTTTGGTTCAATTCACTGTGCCAACTACATACAGTGCATGTTGCAGCCAGCTCTCACCCTCCTCTCTCCCACAAATCGAACGAACTCATCCGTTCGCCGGCTGTTTTCGGCGCCGCCAACAGTCCGCTCCGTCCCCCTTCCTTTTCCAGCAGCGACGACAGCAAGCGCACCGCTTCGGCAATATACCTCCTTGTCACCTTTCGAAGCTCCCATCCGCCATCAACCGGCGTGCGCAAATAAGCCAAAACTTGTTCGACTGCGTCGATGAGATGAGCCTCTTGCCCCTCAAGCCGCCATCCGGCGTCTTCCATCGCTTCACGCAAATCCGACGGCATGTGCCCCCTCATATATAAGTAAGCAAGCAACTGATCGCGGCTCTCCTCGTGAAAGGAAAGAGGAACTTCCTTCCGCTTTTGTCCCACCCACTCCGCCATCTCTCGGTAAAAAGCGGCCAAGCGGGCTCCTAAATCTCGTTTGTCGTGCATCAGCGGCACCAACCCTTGTGAAAAATGCGGTTTTACTTTTATATATTCGCCGCTTTCGTAAATGAGAAGATAAAAAAACCGGCGCCATTCGCCGGTTGAATGCGACAGAAACAGGAAGCCGCTTTTCGCTGTATTATTTTTGCACAACCATTTTCATCCCGCACTGGCAAAGCAATGAATGTTTCAGCCGCCGAATAGGCTGGCGGCATTGTTCACAAATCATCGGCTTGTTCATCGATCTTTCTCCCCTTTGCACTCCTTCTACATTCTATTATACACACTTTTTGTTTATAGTAAATATAAATTAAAAATTATTATTAAATGATAGTGCGGATGATTTGGTTCCGCTTCCCATTTGTGCTACACTCATAGTGTTAATATTCTAACAAATAACAAAGGGAGGATGCACGATGTACGACATCGCCATCATCGGCGCCGGGCCTGCAGGGGCAAGCGCCGCCATTTTCGCCGCCAAAGCCGGGAAGAGAACGGTCTTGTTTGACAGCGACAAAGGCATGACAAAGCGCGCTTGGGTGGAAAACCATTACGGCGTTCCGCAAATCAGCGGCCCGGAATTGGTGGAAACCGGGAAAAAGCAAGCCGCAAAATTCGGAGCAGAATTGGTGGAAGCACAAGTGACGGATGTGCAAAAAACAGACGGGGGATTCCGTCTCGAAACAGAAGCTGGATCCTATGAAGCGAAACACGTCATCTTCGCCACCGGTTTGGCGACCGATTTAGCGGAAAAAATCGGCCTGCGCACCAAACCGGGTACGGAGCCGCGCATTAAAACGGTGCTTGACGTCGACGCCAACGGCAAGACGAACATCGACGGCATTTGGGCGGCCGGGACGGTCGCTGGCGTCAGCGTCCATACGATCATCACAGCAGGCGACGGTGCGAAAGTCGCCATCAACGTCATCAGCGAGCTGAACGGCGAACGGTACGTCGATCACGATGTATTGAAAAAATAACAACGAAGGTGTCCCAAACAGCGGGACACCTTTTCTAAATAGCGCCATGGAAACGGCCGGGATGCAAGATGACGGGCCTGAAACGTCTGTCGCGTCGTCCCCGCATGACAATAGCGGCCTCGATTCATCCAAGGACGCTTATTGTCCAATGCTCCGGTACTTCCCTTCAAAAAACAAGAGCGGGTCGCCCGGTTCGTCTTTCATCAAAATATCGGTCACTTCCCCAAAGTAAAGCGTATGATCGCCGGCCACGTACGTGCTGTGGACGTTGCATAAAATATTCGCCAACGCCTCCGGCAAAATCGGATGGCCGTTCACCCAATCGAACGAAACAGGGCGTTCTTCTTTCAGCTGGCCAGCAAACAAGCGCGACAACTCCTCTTGATCACGTCGCAAAATGTTGACAGCAAATTTCCTCGTTTGCTTGACAATGTCATGCATTCGCGCTTTATGGCCAATGGAGACGACCACCAGCCTTGGGTCGAGCGAAACGGACATAAACGCGTTCGCCGTCATCCCTTTCGCTTCCCCTTGAAACGCGGTCGTCACAACCGTCACGCCGGTTGCGAATTTCCCCATCGCGTTGCGGAATGTGCGGTCATCCATACGTTCTCCCATCCTTCCCTTTTCATCATCTAGCTGTGATTGGCTGCTCCCAGAAGGCCGGTGAAAAACTGCGATGTCCTTCCATCAATGATTTTTATTGCTCAAAAACAGACGTTCTCAGTCAACTACCCCCACTTCGCTAACGCTTGAAGTGGGGGCTTGCCACTCCCCAGAAGTGCAAACGGACTTCGTCCTCCTTCCTTGACTTGGGGTTGCATCAGGGGGCAGGTTGACGACTACCCAACGACACAGGTCATGTCTGCATCGTTACCGATTCTCTCGGTGTGTCTGTTGGCAGTACTTGGCTTCCACACACAACAGACAGACCTACACTCGATGTTTTACGGTTGCAACGTTTCCTGCAACCAACTCCATACATCGAGCAGCAGTTTATTGGAGTGCCTTTATTTAACGGTTTTCTCCACGCCTTTATTCTATCATACACAAAAGAAAGGGGGAACGCGCATTCCTCTCCCACTTACTTCCTTTGGTCGTTGAAGTGGGAGTCTCCTGCGCGAAATAGGATGAAAGAAATACCTTTTTCCATTTGCCGTTTTCAATCACCGGCCCACTAGGGGGGCAGTTCTCAGCCGCTCAGGTGCATGTTGCAAGCAAGCCGCTGACCGGAAAGCCAGCCAAATCTATCCCCATCATAGCAAAAACCAAACAAGGAAACAACGACGACGCGCCATCAGCCATTGCCGCGTTGGAGATGTCCGTACTCAAACACGGCCGGTTCCTTTTCATCACCTGAACCGGGTTCCCATTTGATGCACAAAAAAGCGGCTACGACTTTGCTGTTGACGCTATTCTTTTCTTCAGTGGCAGCGCAAGAAACTGGCGGGCCTGCATCCATAGATGAAAACGCAATAGCTTGTCCGCAAAGCGCTAGATGATGTCACCGCCCCGTCGCAACCGCAAGCAAAAGGCAGGCCTCGTCTAGATGAGCGCCTGCCTTTCGGTTTGCTCAAATCGGACTTTTATGACGCCGTTTTCTGCGTCCGTTCCCGTCTTCCGGCTGCATATTGAATGGCAAACATGGCCGCAAATAAGACCAATCCGACGATATCGCTGATTTTTTCTGGATAAATCAGCAGCAACCCTGTCGCAACCGCAATGATGCGTTCAACAATGTTGAGCTTCCGGTACCAAAAGCCGATCATCCCCGCACTAATGGCCAACATGCCGATAAACGCGGAAAAGACGACCCATATCAAATATGGAAGCGTCGTATCAATCATTAACAGCGCCGGTGAAAAGACAAACATGTACGGGATGATAAACGCGGAAATCGCTAGCTTCGACGCAATCACCCCGGTCCGTAGCGGCTTCCCTCCGGAAATGCCGGCCGCCGCAAACGCCGCAAGCGCCACAGGCGGCGTAATATCGGCAATAATGCCAAAGTAAAAGACGAACAAATGAGCCGCCAGTTCCGGCACACCGGAAGCGATGATCGCCGGCGCCGCGATCGTTGACGTAATGACATAGTTCGCGGTCGTCGGTGACCCCATGCCGAGAATGAGCGATGTCAACATCGTGAAAAAGAGCGTTAAAATCAAAATCCCGTTCGATAAGTCCACTAGCCCGTTTGCCATTTTTAAGCCAAGGCCGGTTTTCGTCACGACCCCGACGATGATGCCGGCTGCGGCGGTCGCCGCCGCCACGGACAGCGCGCTTCTCGCCCCGTCGACTAGCGCGTCAATGATGTCGCGCCACCCCAGCCGCGTTTCCTTTTTCAAGCCGCTGACGACAATGATCGCCACGATCGACCAGAGCGCCGCCCGCATCACGCTCATCCCGCTCATCAGCAGCAAAATGACAACGATGATCGGAACGAGCAAGTAGATTTTTCCGAGCACTTCTTTCCGGTTCGGCATTTCTTCCTCTGTCAACCCGCGCAGCCCGATTCGCTTCGCTTCAAAGTGCGTCATCATCCAAATGCCGGCAAAATATAGAATCGCTGGAATCGCCGCTGCTTTTGCGATCTCCCAATACGAAATGCCGCCGATAAACTCCACCATCAAAAACGCCGCCGCTCCCATGACCGGGGGCATGAGCTGGCCGCCGGTGGACGATGTCGCCTCCACAGCGCCGGCAAACTCTTTTCCATATCCGAGACGTTTCATCATCGGAATCGTAAACGCCCCGGACGTCACGACGTTCGCCACCGAGCTGCCGCTGATCGTTCCTTGCAGCGCGCTTGAGAACACCGCCACCTTCGCCGGACCGCCGATTCGCTTCCCGGCGACAACGAGCGCCAAGTCATTAAAATACTCCCCGACACCCGTTTTCACTAAGAAGGCGCCAAACAACAAGAAGACGAAAATGTATGTCGCCGACACGTACAGCGGCGTGCCGAAAATGCCTTCCGTCGTAAAAAACATCGTTTTGACGAGCCCTTCCAAATCAACGCCCCGATGAGCCAAAAATCCCGGCATATACGGCCCGAAATACGCATACAGCAAAAATAGCGAGGCGATGATCGTAATCGGCAGCCCGACCGCCCGCCTCGTCGCCTCAAGCACAAGCAGCACGGCGACCAAACCGACCGTAAAGTCAAGCGGCGTCATAATGCCGATGCGTTGGACGATGTCATCGAGCATCAGCGGCAAATATGCGCCGACCCCGATCGACAACAGCGACAAAAGGATATTCACGATGCCGACGTCGGCGCGATGAAGATGTTTTTTCCGCGCCGGAAACAATAAAAAGATAAGCGACAAGGCAAACCCTAAATGGATCGACAATAAAATTTGTTTTGGAAGCGTTTGAAAAATCGAAGCATATAACTGAAAGAGTGAAAATGAAAGCAGCCCGAAAAAGGCAATCCAGCCAAGCGGCCCTTTCAATTTGCGCGTCGCTGCTTCCGGATCATATTTTTCCAGCAATTGTTGCTGCTCCTCTGCGGATAGCTGTTCAAACTTCTCAGTCAAACAAGTTCACTCCCTTCCAGCATTGAACCAATGATAGTCGTGTCACCTTGATGCGGACAATGGAGCCGGGAGGGATGACTGTTTTTAATGTCACCATCTTCCCTTCATAAACGACGCGATGGTTGGCGACAACCCGCCCAATGCTCAACAAGATGGATGGAAATTTGCGCTCCATGCCGGTAATATAGTATTTTCCATTCCGAAGCGTAAATGTCTCCCCTGGCGCCGCGTTCGCCGGCATCCCGACCGCCGTATCCTCATAGGTGAGAGCGATTTGTTCAATCGTCCCGTCAGCCAACACCTTATACGTTTCCTCGACATCTGAACGGTGGATCGAATGCGTATAGCGAATCGCGAACGTATCCCCTTGAGAAATCGGGATATACGCAACGACCCGGCCATCCTTTTCAAACGCCAGCACCTGGCGGAAAGGAAGGAAGAAGGCTGCAACCGCCAGAAGTGCACTGACCGCTGCGAACCATTTTCGCATCAGCCGCCCCCCTTCGTGGCCGGCGGAAATAAGGAAGGGCTGGCGCCATGAACCCGGCCAGTCCTTCCCGTGACACCGTTATTCCGCTTTAACTCCTTTTTCATCAAAGTATTTCTTCGCCCCCGGGTGAAGCTCGATCGACATGCCATCCAGCGCATTTTCCAGCTTGATTTGCTGGGCTTTGGCATGTTTGACCTTATCCAAGTTTTCAAAAATCGCTTTCGTCACGTTGTAGACCGTGTCTTCCGGCAAATCCGCCCGAGCGACGAGCATCGCGCGCACGGCGACCGTCGGAACGGTTTCCGCTAGCTTATACGTCCCTTGAGGCACTTCATCTTTCGCATAGTACGGGTATTTTTCAATCAGCGCATTGATTTTGTCTTCAGCGATCGGCACAATCACAACGTCTTCCGTCGCTGACAAGCCTTCCACCGCTCCCGTCGGCGTTCCCGCCGTAATAAAGGCGGCATCAATCGTGCCATCTTGGATGCCGGAGACGGAATCATCAAACGACAAGTTGCGCACTTCAATATCATCAAACGTCATGCCGTGAACTTCCAAAATTTGCTCCGCATTTGCCCGCGTCCCCGAGCCCGCTTCCCCGACAGAAACGACTTTCCCTTTTAAATCCTCAACGGACTGAATGCCCGATTTTTTCGTGGTGACAATTTGAATCGTTTCCGGGTAAAGGGTCGCGATCCCTCTCACGCTTTCAATTTTCTCTTTAAACATTAATTTTCCTTCCGTCGCGTATGTCGCGATGTCAGTTTGCGCAAATGCAATTTCCGCATCGCCCGCATCCAAAATCGCCATGTTTTCCGCCGATGCCCCCGAAGTGATGGCATTGGCGTCGATGCCCGTTTCATCTTTGATAATATCGGCAAAGGCCCCGCCAAGCGGATAATACGTTCCGCCTGTCCCGCCAGTGGCAATGCTGAGGAATTTCACGTCGCCGCCTTGCTTCCCGTCGGCCCCTTCTTGCTCTGTCCCTCCATTGCCGTTACCGTTTCCACAAGCGCCAAGCAACAGCGACAGAGAAAGAACAGTCATTGCGCGCGCAAACCACTTTCGCTTCTTCATCGTCATCATCTCCTTTGCTATTTTCGGTTTCCTTTTATGATTATATTGCACCGAACATATTTTCACAACCATCATATTATTTCCTTAGTTCTGTTTTTCTATTAATCATGCAGAACGGCAGGGAAAACCCCACACTTTCCGACCAAACCGTGGTTGCAGAAGGAAGCAAAGTTCAAGTTTTGCAAAGCTTCCCTATTTGACAAAATCCGGATTTCACCCCGCATTCCCTCATAAATCATCAGTTCGTTATCACTAAACAACAGATAACCGGCCGGCTGTCCGCCGGCCATCACGACTGTCTCATCATGCATGATCAACACTCCTGTACTTCCCTTCAAAAAAATAAGAGTGGGTCACCCGGTTCGTCTTTCATCAAAATATCCGTTACTTCCCCAAAAATGAGTGGAATCATGGCTAAGGAGTTGCCGCTGATCGTGCCGCCGATGATGGCCGTCACTTTGTCTTGTTCGATGAGTTTTTTCGTGGATAATACGGCCTCGTTTTGGTTGGACTTGTCATCATAGGCAATCAGCTTAATTTTCTTTCCATCAATGCCGCCTTGCTTGTTCCATTGCTCAACGAGCATTTTGACCGTCTCCATCTCCGGTTTGCCAAGCGGGGCCGCCCCGCCGGAAGCCGAAAAAATGGCGCCAATTTTGATTTCATCCTCTCCTCCCGATGTCGCCGTCTTCCCACAGGCGGCAAGGAACATGAGCAATAATGCCGCCAGCAATCGAGACATTCCTTTTTTCATCTTTTTTTGACCCCTTTTATATTGATAGCGCTTTCAAATCATCATTCTCCCGCCAGGCCTCCACCCGGCGGAAGAAGATCAGCGCCGCCGCTTAAACGCTTCGGCGGTGTTGATTTTGTGTTGACGGACGTATTGTTCGATTTCATGCGGCGGCGCCTGTTCATGCAACAGACGGACAATCTCTCTATGTTCTTCGATCGATGCTTTCGCCCGCTGCGGGACAAACGTAAATCCGTACAAGCGGATGCGCTTCATCCGCTGCCAAATTTGCTTGATTTGCTCTTCGAGGTAGGCGTTGCCGCAATGGGCGTAAATCAAGGAATGAAATTCATAGTTCAGCTCGCTGAACCGTTCCAGCTCCAGCTCTTCAAGCGCCCGCTCCATCCGTTCGTTCAACCGCTCAAGCTCGTTGATCGCCTCCTTCGTCAAATTGGCGGAGCCAAGCGCGGTCGCATAGCCTTCCAGCACAGCCAACACCGACAGCGTCTCGATATATTCTTTCTCGTTGATGTTGCTCACAACGGCGCCCGTATACGGTTTGAACTCGACAAGCCCTTCCGCTTCAAGCTGGCGGATCGCCTCCCGCACCGGGATGCTGCTGAGTCCAAGCTCGCGGGCGATTTGGTCGATGACGACCCGGTATCCCGGGCCATAGACGCCGTTTTCAATGCGAGAAAGAATATACTCGTAAGCCAATTGGGTTTTGTTTTTCGCTTTCGTTTCCATACGTTTATCATATACTAGATCGTATACATTGACTAGCCATTATGCCTGTTCGGCAGACAAGGCGGTCTATTTCTCCCCTTTGCCGAATGCGGGGATTGGCGGATCGCCGACCGCGACGTGGACAACTTGCACTTCCGTATAGAAATCAAAGCTGTAATGCCCGCCTTCGCGGCCGATGCCGCTGTATTTCGTCCCGCCAAACGGGATGCGCAAATCGCGGACGTTCGGTGAATTGACCCACGCCATCCCGCTTTCGATCGCTTGGGCGACGCGGTGGCCGCGCTTCATGTCGTTCGTCCAGACGTACGCCGCCAATCCGTACTTCACATCGTTCGCCAACCGAATGGCCTCTTCTTCACTCGTGAAAGACATGACGGCCATGACCGGTCCGAAAATTTCTTCCTGCGCCACTTTCATCCTATTTCGCGCAGGAGACTCCCACTTCAACGACCAAAGGGAGTAAGTGGGAGAGGAATGCGCGTTCCCCTTTTCTTTTGTGTATGATAGAAT
>NZ_PIJG01000029.1:0-36209 GCF_002809955.1 Geobacillus sp. Manikaran-105 | reverse complement strand
TGAATCTATCCTATTTTCAGCAAAATATAGTTAAGGCGATTCATCTCCCACTTACTCCGCTTCGCTTCGTTGAAGTGGGAGTCTTCTCGCCTAATTAAGGTAAAAACAGCGGGCCTCCACTCGGAAGCCCGCCTTTTTCCATTGTTTACACCGTCGGTTTTTCCGTTGTCACATACGTCCCAGCGATAAAATCGTGAATCGACCGTTTGTCTTCTCTTGCAGCTACCATAATCGCACTAATAATGAGACCAATGCCAAACGTGATAAAGTATACGAGTCCACCAACGAACGAGCGCAAAAACATCGTGCCGATGCCGACTTTTCCGCCGTTGACTTTCGCAATCCGGATGCCAAGCATCCGCTTGCCGACCGTATATCCGTACCAAACAGCCGGAACGATTAACGCGTAAAGGATGTTCGCTAATGACGTAAACCAGTTCGTTTCCCAACTGCCAGTGATGAAATAGCCGATGATCGAAATCGGAATGCCAACGACAATCGCATCCAACAAGTTAGCCAACAGCCGCTTCCAAAATCCAGCCGGATTCGTCACCGCCATATGTCTTCCCTCCTGTTGCCTTTTCTATATTGTATTCGCAATCAACAGCGTAATTGTCTTTATTTTAACCTGAATTGTGGAAAGGAATCTATACTATAGTTTGGTGTTTGCCGCCATTATTGGGCGGCAGGAGTGAATGCGTCTTTTCACGATCCGTAAAAAAGATAGCCCAAAAGGCCATTTTTGCAACCGAGACACAGTTGGCTGCCGTGCCGTTTCATACATAAAGAAAAAGCAGCTTGTGAAGCGGATCGATCATCCGATATAGGCGGCTTTTCCCCTCGTTTAGCCAAGCTTCGCCACCACCGCCGAAAAGTCGTCCGGAAGCGGCCCCTTTTGGGAAAAATGGCGGCGCAGATGGTCCAAAAGCACCTGCTCGTCCAATAAAATATGCGGCGTTAGCGCATCGCGGAACGCTTCAATCTTTTGCCGAACGGATCCCGCCCCCCCTTCAATCGCCCCGTCGGAATACAACACAAGCGTCGCCCCCGATTCGTAGCGCAGCCGGCCGCTGTCGACAAAAAGGCGCGGAAGCATCCCGATCGGCGCGCAGCCGCGGTCCAACTCCGCCACCGTTCCGTCCGGTTGAAACAAAAACCCCGGCGGATGGCCGGCTGATGCATATTCAATCATCCGTTCCTTGACATCCACAAGAACATACACGGCGGTGAAATAATACATCATCCGCCCGTTTTCATGGTACAACTGGCGCATATGGCGGTTCAACTCGCGAAACACTTCCGTCGGAACAATTCCTTTGCGGATGACGCCGTTCAAAAGCGAGCGGACTGACATGCAGATGAGCGAAGCCGCCGCCCCATGCCCCATCACATCCATTAAAAAAATGCCGTACTGCCCTTCGTCGATCGGATACCACGCATACATATCGCCACCCAGCTCCCGCGAAGGGATGTACGTTCCGGCGATCCGAATCCCATCGGCTGACAGCGGCTTGCTTAAGACGCGTTTTTGCACCTCGCGGGCCAGCCGCAAATCATCTTTCATCGCAGCGATGTATCGGTTCTCATAAGTGGGACCGGCAAATAAAAACAAGTAAAACGCGATTCCTCCATCATGGCCGGGCACAGCCCGCACTGTCGTCTGCCTGACATAGACCGAACTGTTTTTCCGTCGCCAGCGCACCCATCCCCTCCATTCCCCGCTTTTCCCCGTTCCCGCTTGAATCACCTCGTAAAGCCAGGCCTCGTAATAACCCGCGTAAAGCGTATGCAGCGGCTGACCGACAATCTCTACACCATGGCCCGTAATTTTGGTGAACACCGGATTGACAAATTGAACGACAAACTGGCCATCGGTGACGAGCATCGCCTGTTCCATCGCTTTGTACACTTGTTCAGCGAGCTGCCGTTCATTCTCGTTTCGCTTTGCTTCTGTCAGATCAGCGACAATCCCGCTGACAAGCCTCACTTCCCCGAATTGGCCAAGCACAGGAAACGTCTGTTCAAGCACCCAACGGACGGAGCCATCCCGCTGATTGATAATGCGATACGTTTGGGCGCCCGCATCCGCTTCCGAAAGGAGCGACCATTTTCTTTCCGCCTTGGCGCGGTCATCCGGGTAGGCCACCTTTGCCCATATGTCTTGATCGTGGTAAAAGTCGTCCGGAGGCAGGCCGTACAGCTGCTCGCATGATGACGAAATGAATAAGAGCCGCCTTTGTTCCGGCGCTGCGAGCCAATAGACATAGTCGCCCGGCCCAACAAACACATTCATTTTTTCTAAGCCGAGAAGCAGCTCCCGCCACGCGAGGTGGTCATAACGTTGAACATATTCCCAAAACCCATCCATCATAGAACGTCATTCTCCACTGAAATAATCCATGGCTTCCTTCTCTGTGGCAAATAGTTTGATAAACGAAGAAAATTTGACAATATGGAAAATTTCTGCAAGTGACCCTTCCACTCCGGCAATGACCAACTCTTTTTGTCGGGCTCTCGCCTCCATGACGCTGTCAGCGATGACACCGAGTCCGGCGCTGTTTATGTAGTTGACCCCCTCCATGTTGACGATCAATTGGTCCGCTCGTTTGTCCAGCAACCTCTCCAGCGCTTGACGGAATGATTCGACGTTGTTTAAGGTAATATCTTCTACCCATGTCAGCGTGCAAATTGCCCCTTGTTTTGTCTCCATCTTGTTTCCTCCAATGGTCACTCATTTTTTTGCATTTGCACATGTAAAACAAGACGTTGTTTCCTGCTCGCTTCACGTATACATCATCAACAATATGGGTGATCAGCTGCAGCCCTCTGCCACGCGGCCCTGTGTTGACGACATCGGTTTGGGCTACGGAGAAGCATCCTCCTCGCTGTTTGACAATGATCATCAACTGTCTCGCTTCCATTTTCCAAAATATCCTAAATGGCAGTTTTCTTGTTTTTTGACAATATTCATATGCATTCGTGCACGCTTCCTCTGTCGCGAGCCGAAGAAAAAGGCAATCACGCGGCAAAAACCCCATTCTCTTCGCCAGTTCCTCGGTAATGTCCATCGCTTTTAAAATGTCCGCCGTTTTCATGATCGCCATCGTTCGGATCATGGTCCTGGGCTTCATCGGCATTTCCCCTATCTTTGTTATGCTTATACACCGGCCAAAGCAACATGGCAGCTTTTTCACTATTGCACGTTCCAACGCTGGGGAAAACGGATTCGAATGCTATTTTTCTCCTTTATTGTTCCATCTATTGAAAAATAGTTCTTATTTACTACAATTCATTATAATACAAAATGGGGTTCATTCCAATTTCCTACATCCAAAAAAAAGACATCATGGCATCCATCGTCCAATGATGTCCCCTTAGCAGCGCTGCCGGCGGTGGTTTAGTTGATACACAAGGGCGATCAACTGCGACCGGTCATTGACGCCAATTTTTTGAAAAATGTTCGTAATATGATTTTTCACGGTATGGACGCTAATGAACAGCCGTTCTGAAATTTCGCGATTGCTGCAGCCTTGAATGAGCAGCTCCAATACATCCATCTCCCGGGCTGTCAACTGCTCGGACAACATGTCGATATTGACCGTCCCATCATTTCCACCGTGAGCCTTGCCGCTGATCATCATCGCCCCAATCGCGGCCAACGCCGTCATATACACTTCCGCCTCTTTCGCTTCCCTTTCTTTCTTTATATGAACGGCGAGAACGCCATAGCGGCCATCGCTGACGAAAAACGGCACTTCCATCACCGATTTGCCCTCGACATGAAGCAGCGCCGGCACCTCGCTTTTCGCCTTCTCGCCGTGACAGCCATAGCGACGGCAGACATCATCCCGATAACGAACAGCCATTTCTACGTCCATCGCTCCTTCGCGGACAACGGCTGTTTGGCCATCGCTAGACCATACCACGCAGACGAAATCGCCGTAAGCGAGCTCCGCGGCGAATTCGGCCATCATCCGGATGATTTCTTCCTCGTTCTGCACAACACGCATGGCCCGTCCAATTTCCATCAACATCGACAGGCGCATCAAATGGCGGTCCATTTTCATATCGGCCTCTGTACATTTAGCCAGGAGCAGCCAATGTTGAACGAGGGCGGAGCCGACCGAACGAAGCGCCGCCGGCAGTGAAGAGGCCGCCTCGCTGCCGATCATGACCCATCCTTCTATTGTTTTCCCGTACATCGCCGGATACGCAATCATCGCTTTCGGGCGGATGCCATGGCGGACAAAAAAGGAAAAGCGTAGATCCAAAGCGGCATCTTGAACGTAAACCGAACGAAGCGGCGGCTCCGAAGACGAAAGCGGCGGAAACAGCGCATCGATCATTTTGCCGCGCAGTTTTCCAGCCTTTTCCCCGCTTGCCGCCGCCACCATCCATCCTTGCGGACACTTGGCGATATACAACGCCATATCGACGCGTTCATCGAACGCTCGCAACTCAAAAAGCAGCTTGTCCACGTCCGCTAGGGCGGAGCTGTCCGTGACCACTGCTTCGAGCCGTTTTCCGTATTCACAGCATTGTTGCTTGCGGCGCTCGCCGCTGATTAATTCCCCACATATGACCGCCATCTTTTCGATATCTTTTAACTTCGCTTCGACCGCCCGCGCCGGCAACGCCGCCGCCTGTTCGATCGCTGACGTCCATTCTCCAGTGTCCATCAGCGGTTGTTCGCAAATGAGCCATTTCGTTTCTTCCTCGATAAACACGCCCGCCCAAATCCAATATTCCGCCTTCTCATCGACAAACACCGGAGCAACGATGCTCTTCATGCCAAAACGCCCGACCGGTACGACCGATGGACGCTGCCATCCGTCAATAACAAGTTCTCGCGGACAGAAAAACGATGGCGCTTCCTTTTCAGCTGCAAACAAAACGAGCTCCGCCAGCTCGGTCATATTCGATACTTTCGTCACGGGAGCGCCGTGATCATCGACGATCAGCATGCTCAACCCCGTCAATGCCGCGTATGCATCTTGAATATATTGCAACGATTCACGGATCACCACGCCTTCAACTCTCCTACAATACATTTTTATCCTTATCTATTATGGACAAACCATTTGCAAGAAATCAAGCATGAGCCCCCTCACAACAAAAATAAACCGGCGTGGGATCCCTACGGACGACCCACGCCGGAACGAATCTTTTGAAACGGACAAAGGGCGACAAGCGCAGACCATTCGGAGAAAAGGCGTCACCAGTCAATGCGCAATTCAAGGGTGGCGAGGCAATCAGCCAGCTGCCGCTTAATCTCCGCCAATGCAGCCTCCGTCTTGGCTTCTGCACGCAACACAAGAATCGGCTGCGTGTTCGACGGCCGCACCAACCCCCAGCCTTCCGGGAACTGGATGCGGGCGCCATCAACGTCAATAACCGGATAGCGGCCAGCGAACCGATTTTTCACCGCGGCAATGGCAGCCGCTTTTTTCTCTTCCGGGCAAGCAACTCGCGTCTCCGGCGTCGCCGCGTACCGCGGCACATCGGCAAACCACTCGGACAGCGGGCGCTCATCGTGCGACAGTAATCGAAGCAGGCGCCCAGCGGCGTACAGCGCATCGTCATAGCCGTAAAACTCATCATTGAAGAACAAATGGCCAGACATTTCACCAGCAAACGGGATCTCCGGACGACGGCGCAACGTCGCTTTGACGTGCGAGTGGCCGGTGCGATGGAAGAACGGTTTCCCGCCAAGCCGCTCAATTTCCTCAACAAGCGCTTGCGAGCATTTGACCTCAACCGGCGCCTCGGCTCCCGGATGGCGCTTCAAAATTTCGCGCCAGAACAGCACCATCAGTTGGTCGCCCCAACGGATCGCACCCGTTTCATCCACGACTCCGATCCGGTCGCCGTCGCCGTCAAACGCGATGCCAAGATCCGCCTGCTCCTTGCGCACCATCTCAATCAAGTCCGTTAAGTTCTCCGGCACGACCGGGTCCGGATGATGGTTCGGAAACGTCGGATCGGATTCACAGTAAAGCGGGATGACATCGCATCCCCACTCTTTGAGCACTTGTGGCGCAATGATCGATGGGGTGCCGTTGCCGCAGTCGACGACGACCTTCAGCTTGCGCGGACCGAGCTTAATTTTCTCCTTCAACATCTTGATATAGGCCGGAGCAAGGTCAAGCGTTTCCTCGCGCCCGCGCGCTGTTTCAGGACGCGGCTGTTCCTGGCTGAGCCGCTCCATCGCCCGCCGCAGCGCTTGGATGCGCTCGCCATAAATTGTCGTTTTTCCCATGGCGATTTTAAATCCGTTCTCATCCCCTGGGTTATGGCTGGCGGTGATGATCATGCCGCACGGGATGTTCGTATAGTGCAGGCTATAATAGAACATCGGCGTCGTCGAAAGTCCAATATCGACGACATCGCAGCCGCCATCGAGCAGCCCATCTTTGAGCGCCCGATGCAAGCCAGGCGATGACAGACGATTGTCATGACCGACAACCGCCCTCTTCTCTCCTTCCTTTTGCATCATGTCGGCAAAGGCCCGTCCGAGCCAATACGCAAACGGCTCGTCAAGCTCCTCGCCGGCGCGCCCGCGAATATCGTATTCCTTAAACACGTGTGCCGGCCATGCGAACGGTTTCGTTGTTGACGTATTCATCGACAACCACCTCCACCGAAATCGATTGAGCGATTGCTGCCGTTAATAAGTAAGATAGCGTCGACTCTGCCCCCCGATTCGGGTTCGGGCCGTTTGGACCAAGCCCATCACAACAGCTGCCATCGCTTCGGTCAGCCAATGGAACGCGGCCGTCATTGCTTCCATAAAACCACGCCAGGCAGCGGCGGACAACGTCGCGATACCGCTTATCTTCCGTCGCCCAATACGCCTCGCGCGCCGCCAGGGCGAGCTTCATCACATCAAGCGGCTGCTGATCCCAATCGGCGCGGTAGCGGCGGCTGCACCAGCCGCGGTTGCCGATCGGGCGAATGACGCCCGCCGGTCCGCTCATCTTCTCGATCAAAAAGTTGAGGCTTTCTTCCGCTGCCTTTCTGACCTCTTGTCTTGGCATGCGCCGGTACGCCATCCAAAGCGACCACGGCAACACCCCGTTGGCGTATGTCAGCTCCGGTTCGTACCAGCGCCAGCTGCCATCCGCGTGCGTTTCGTAGGCCTCAAGCAGCTGACGCTCAAACCGCCCCGCCAACGCGGCCAACTCCTTCTTGTCAACGCCGGGCACCCCCTCCTCTTTAAGCAACCCGCTGCACGCCGCCAGCCCCCAAGCGATGCCGCGCAGCGAGCGAAGCTCCCATGCCGCCGGCAACGCCCGCCTCAACATGTCCGCAGCCGCCTCGCGCCGCGCCGCGTCATCCAATTGCCTATACGCGATCGCCGCCGCCCAAAACGACCGCCCGAAGCAGTCGTCTGAGGGCGTCTCTTCCTCTTTCGTCCGATCGAAGAAAAAGTTGTTATGGAACGTCCCGTCATCGTTTTGCGCCCAAAGCAAAAAGGCCAAATATCGGTCAAGCAGACGATACAGCCGCTCCTTTGTTTCTTGATCGTCGAGCAACGCCAGCCACTCGAGGCACGCCCATATGGCGCGGGCGTTGTCATCGGTCGAATACCCTTCGCGCCGCCGCGGAATGCGGCCGAGGCTATGCTCGAGCAGCCCGGTGTCGTCAGTCATGCGCTCGAGATGGTCGAACTTAATGACTGACGAAGCCAACCGCCTTCACCTCCCCGCGTTTTGCGGCGCACACGCGCTCAAATAAGGCGACATGCTGTTCGCCGACGCGCGGCCAATGCGTGTTCGCCCCAATTTGGCGCACGGTTTCTTCCCAGCGTTTTAACGCCGCCTCATCGGCCAACAGCTGCCCAAGCCGCTCTTCCCATCGGGCGGTATCGCCATACGGCAACAGCAGCTCCTCGCAGCCCCGCAACAAATCGCGCGCATGCTCATACGGGGTCGAAACGACCGGACGGCCGACGCCGACCGCATAGGCGAGCGTGCCGCTTGTGATTTGCTGCATGCCCGGGTACGGGGTGATATACAAATCGCACGCCGTCAAATAATCAATCAGCTCTTCTTCGCTGAAATACCGGTCCTCCATGCGGACATGGCCGTCGAGTCCAAGCCGATGAATCAATGCTTTCAGTTCATCGCGGTACGCCTCGCCCTCCCGTTTTTTCACTTCCGGATGTGTTTGGCCGGCGATGACATACAACGTGTCCGGTACGCGGCGGATGACGCCTGGCAGCGCGGCGAGCACCGACTCGATTCCTTTGCCGCGGCTTAACAGTCCAAACGTAAACATCACCTTGCGCCCGCTAAACCCGAGGCGCCGGCGCAGTGATTCGCGGCTCTCGCAGCTCGGCCCCGGGGCGCCGTGCGGAATGTAGACAATTTTTTCTTCCGGCAAGCCAAACGCTTTGACCAAATACGGGATCGCCTGCCGGTTCATGACGATGATGGCATCGCTTGCCGCCGCGATCTTTTCTTGAATCGGGCGGTACGGCAGCGGCGGTTCGGCAAACACCGTATGGAACGTCGTCACGAGCGGCTTTTCGAGCGCCGTGATGAAATCGAGAATGTATTCGCCTGCCTCGCCGCCGAAAATGCCAAATTCATGCTGCAGGACGACAACATCGATGTCGCTCTCATTCACCCGTTTCGCCATTTCGGCATACGCCGTGCGGTTTTGCGCCGGGAGCGGCCAATACGCCGGGTTGTGGCGATAGGCGTCATCGCCGTCGCTTTCGTTGTACAACACGATGACGCGGTCGCCATCGGACGGTCCGCGGACGCCGTCAATACTTTGCCGCAAATGTTCCGTAAACGTCGCCAGCCCGCACCGCCGCGGCGGATACGTGCTGACGTACGCGATTCGAATCATGCTTGCACCGCCTCCTTAAACTGGTTGATGATTGAATCCTCGAACACTTCTCCCGCCGTCGTCACCGTCCGGTAGCCGAAAATGCTGTTTTGCAACCGGCTGCGGTCACGGATGACAGAGCGGTCCCAAACGATGGTTTGCGAGCAATGAACGCGGGCGCCGATTTGGCAGTGGTCACCGATGACCGCATTCGGGCCGATCACAGCCTGCCGTCCGATTTTCACATGGTCGCCGATGAGCACAGGCGGTACAAACAAGACGCCCGACCCAATCTCGACATGTTCGCCGACAAATACCCCTGGCTGGATTTCACGGCCTTTCAGCGGAACCGGAAACTCCCGACGCAACGCATCCCAATGCACTTGGCGATAGCGGGCCGGCGTTCCCATATCGCGCCAGTATCCGTCACTGACGATGCCATAGACACCGACATTCCTTTCGATCAGCAGCGGGAATGTTTCGCGTTCAATCGACACTTCCCGCTCCGCCGGGATATAGCGCATCACCTCTGGCTCCAAAATATACATGCCGGCGTTGATCCGGTTCGATGGCGCTTCTTCGCGGCGCGGCTTTTCGATAAAGCGCAAAATTCGCCCGCTGTCGTCTTGTTCTACGACCCCATAGGAAGAAGGATCGTTAACCTCCGTTAAGACGATGGTCGCAAGCCCGCCGTGTTGGCGGTGGAAATCAAGCAGGGGGATCAATTGCGGCAAGTGCACGATGTCGGCGTTAAACACAAGAAAACGTTCATTCAGAAAACGTTCGGCATTTTTAATCGCCCCGGCCGTTCCGAGCGGAGACGGCTCAAGCGCGTATGTAATGTTCACATTGAAACGTTTTCCGTCGCCGAAATAACGGCGGATCACGTGAGAGCAGTGATGGGCAGCGATGACAAATTCGTTGACTCCTTGGTCGCGAAGATGAATGATGAGGTGCTCAAGCCATGGCCGATTCGCAATCGGGGCCATCGGTTTGGGGATGTTTTCGGTCAATGGACGAAGACGTGTGCCTAATCCTCCTGCCAGCAACAATGCTTTCATTTCGTCATCCCTCCATACGATTTTTTTCACAAAACTAGACACGATTCTTGATGGATGAACGAGAAAATGAAAGTGATTCATAGATTGCTAGCACTCGGCTGTGATGGTTGCTAATAATAATATACATAATATCCCTTCTGTTGCGCAAGCGAAATGATTGTCGGATGGTGTCGATGAGGAATGATTGATGCTTGCCAATTTCAAAACTTTCATTTTCTCGTTCTTCTTTTTCTTTGCGGTATAATGAACATCGTTAATGCTATATATATGTGAGGGAGGAGGAGAATACGCCATGATTTCTTCATTTTTCCGTTACCGTGTCGGCATCGCCGGCGCCGGTGCGTTCGCTGAATTTTTAGCCGGCGCGCTCGCCCCGCTTCCTTCCTTTCAGCTTGCTGCCGTCGCCGGCCGAACGGACGCAAAGCGCCAGCGCGTCATCGACGCCTATCGCCGCCGTCAGCCGCAGGCGGGCGACGTGCGCGAATACCGCGAAGCTGAACAATTGATCGTTGACCCGCATGTTGACATCGTCATTCTCACCACCCCGCCGCATTTGCACGCCCCGCTTGCCGAGCGGGCGCTTGAGGAAGGAAAACATGTGCTGCTTGAAAAGCCAGGCGGCCTCACCGCCGAGGCGTTGCGGGCGAACATCCAGCTCGCCGCCCGCCAAAACCGGGCGTTGGCGGTCAATCTCGTCCTTCGCTACCACCCGCTCGCAGAAGCCGTCAAGCAACTCATCCACCGCGCGCTTCTTGGCCCAGTGGACTACGCAAGCCTTCACAACGCGGCTCACCGCGTCGCCAAAGGCCATTGGTTTTGGGACGAGCGGCGAAGCGGAGGCATTCTCATTGAACACGGCGTCCACTTTTTTGAAGTCGGCCGCGATTGGTTTGGCGAAGCGGTTTCCGCGCACGGATTCGCGCTTCAGGAAACAGACGGCACACGGCCGCGCGTCGGCGCTACGGTGATTCATGAAGGCAACGGACGGCGCATCCCCGTCCATTATTACCACGGCTTTACGATGGACCCTGCCGCTTCAGAATCGACGCACTGGGACATTCATACGAAACGCGGCCGCATCGTGCTTGACGGCTGGATTCCGACGCAGCTGTCCGTCTCCGGCCTCGTCACTGACGAGGAGGCAGCCTGCATTGACGCCTGGCTTGACGCCATCCCGACAAAGCCGTCGGCTGACGCTATCGAACAACTGCAGCAAGCGGCCGACCGGCTGTTGCCGCCCACGGAACCTTCAGCCGCTCCGCGCCGCCCATACGAGCGCACTGTGGTGCTCTCGGACCGCCACGGGTGGTACGAAGCGATCGCTCAAACGCGCTTTCTTGATTTTTGCCGTTTGATCGAGAACCCGAGCTGGCGCGTCCTCGTCACCGCCGAAGACGCCGCCGCCGACCTCTCCTTGGCCGAAACGTGCACCGTGACGGATAAAGCAGTCGACCCACTTGACATCCGCTAACTGCTGACACCAAAAGAGCCTGGTGCGGCCACATGGCAAACGGCCGCAACCAGGCTTTCTTCACCTCAATCGTCGATAGATCTCGGTCTCATCAGAACGTCCAAAACGCCCTTCTGCGCTTCCCCCTCAACCAACAACGCCTCAACAGTCGGAATGTCCGCCGGCGCCCACTCAAGCGAGCGCAATGCTTGAAGCGGCACCCACCGAAGCTCGGCATGCTCCCGCGCCCGCGGCTCTCCATCGACTAAGCGGGCTTCATACGTCCGCAAATGCACGATGGCGTGTTCATACTCATGGAACACATCAGCCAACAACTCACCGACCGAAATGGTGCAGCCAAGCTCCTCGCGAATTTCCCGAACTAAAGCCGCTTCTGGGCTTTCCCCTTCTTCCACTTTGCCTCCAGGGAACTCCCAAACGTTCGGCAGCGACATATTTGACCCTCGCAATGCGCATAAAACATCTCCCTGTTCATTGCAGATGACTGCCCCAACGACGTGGATAACCCGTTTCATTGCTGATCCGCCTTTCTCATCCATATGCGCTATTTTAGCAAAAACCGTCTTGTTTTCCAAAATAGTGGAACTCCCTTAGGCATTATGTTACCCTTAACAATGGATAAACAGAAGAAGGAAGGGATAGCGGATGATGAATTGATCAGCCTTGGTGTCGTGGGCGGCCACATATCAGAAAACTTAATCGACAGCGGTTATGTTCTCATCGTCTATAACCGGATAAAAACATGGAACCTTTTTACTAGACGCTGCGTATTCCCAGATGAGGAAGAAACTAATCAACAAGGGGGAGAATCGATTGTTCAAAAAACTGCTAAGCTCCATCGGCATCGGGTCCGCTACGGTCGATACGAAACTTTCCAAAGCGCAATACGCCCAAGGGGAAACGGTCGAAGGAGTCGTCGAGGTTCGCGGCGGCAGCGTCGAACAGCGCATTGATGAAATTTATCTAGCCTTAGTAACGACGTATATTCGCGAAATCGATGATAAGAAAGTCGAAGAAAAAGCCGTGCTCGCCCGATACAAAGTGTCTGACTCGATGACAATCGGGCCGAATGAAACAAAAACGATCCCGTTCCAATTCGCCTTGCCATACGACGTACCGGTCACGCTCGGCTCTTCCAAAGTGTGGCTGCAAACCGGCCTTGACATTAAAATGGCGCTTGATCCGCAAGACCGGGACTACCTCACCATCGAACCGCACCCGCTCGTCACAGCGTTTCTCGAGGCAGCCCGCCAGCTGGGATTCCGCCTCCGTGATGTGCAATGCGAACAAGCACCGCGCTATTGGCAACGGCGGCTGCCGTTTGTCCAAGAGTTTGAATTCAAGCCGGCAAGCGGACCGTTTAAAGGCCGACTTGACGAACTGGAGGCCATTTTCTTTGTCTCCGAGCATGGGGTTGAAGCCATTTTAGAGATTGACCGCAAAGCGCGCGGGTTTGCTGGATTGCTTTCCGAGGCGCTTGACATGGACGAAACACTCGTCCGTTTCACCTATGGGCCGAACGATATCGCATCGTTGCCGCAATTGCTGGCCAATGCCATTCGTCGACATAGCTGAACCGAAAAAGCAAAAGGGGCCATCGGCCTCTTTTGTCCCATAATGAAACAGGTCAACCACTTGACTCTCTCGCGAGTTTTACGCCATTACTGTTTTGACGAACATAGAGCTTTTTTGAGCGAGGAAAGCAGGGGGAACTTACACCGTCCATTTGACCATGAACAGTCCCAACTAACCGCCATGTGTCGCCATCTTGTTCAAAGACAAGGCACAAGCTCTGCCAATAATACTGACGTCTTCTTCACCGTTACAGAAAACTTATAAAACTTTTATAAAGCTCCTAGCCCCCTCCTCTCCCCCTCTAGAACAAATCCCCCTTCAATAGACAACCGTCTACCGAAAGGGGATGTTCAGCAACTCCAGCATCACCTTACTCTATTACGCTTTGACCGTCGTATCTTTATCTTTCGGTTTCGTAAAGGAGCGATACGCTTCAATGACGAGGAAGATACACAAGACAAACAAGATAAACCCACAAACCACAAGGAAAATATTTCCGTTTAAGAAATTCGTTCTCATGAAGACGAGCAATGCAGAAAGCGTCACAATAAACATAAAGATCATCGGGATGATCGTAAACCACGACTTCGTCCCTTTTTTTACAAGCCAGACGCTGACGGCCAGCAACGCCAACGCACCAAGCATTTGGTTAGCAGAACCGAACAGCGGCCATAAATCGCTCCACGTTCCCGAGAGCGCCAGCGCCGCCGCACCGACGACGATCACTCCTGTTGCTATATGAGGGTTGGCAAACGTCTTGGATCTTCCTTCCGCAAACTCTTGCACACCGTATCTCCCAAGCCGTGTCGCTGAATCTAACGTTGTCATGAGAAAAGCTGAAGCCGCCAGAGCGACAAAGGTCGTACCTGCTGCTTCTGGGATTCCGAAATGGCTCATAAAATACCCAAGACCGGCAGAGAAAGCCGGAATCGGCCCACCCAGCTCAACGAGTCGCTGTGTGAACTGCTCCGTCGTCAAATACGCTACCGAGCAGACAACAATCACCGCCAAAAATCCTTCAATCAACATCCCACCGTAGGCGATAAAACGGCCGCTTCGTTCGTTGTCGAGCTGCTTAGCTGTCGTGCCGCTCGCCACCAAGGAGTGGAAACCAGAAATCGCGCCGCAGGCAATCGTAATAAAGAGAATCGGGAACAACGGACCTAACTTCTCATTGTAAAAGCCGGTGAATCCGGCGAGCTGAAGCGTCGGATTCGCAAAAAGAATGCCGATAAACCCACCCAATATCATGCCATACAACAAATACGAGTTCAAATAATCACGCGGCTGCAAAAGCAACCAAACCGGCAACACGGACGCCATATAAGAATAAATGATCAGGAAAAACACCCAAAACGTCGCGCTCATTTTAATCGGGAACACCATGCCGATCCAAACGCAAGCAAACATGACAATGACACCAATGATGCTCGCCAACACAAAATTGACGCGCACTTGGTTGACAAAAAAGCCGAACAACATCGCGACGAGAATAAACAGTATGGAAGCAGTCGCTGCCGCCGGAACGTTGGCAAACGTATCGGCAACCAACACAATAAACACGCCAACAACAAGAATAATGGTCGCTGTAGAGAACGATAAAAACAAGGTTTGGCCGCGCTTGCCGATATACTCTTTAATGATCGTGCCGATCGACTGTGCCTTGTGTCGGATCGATGCTTGCAGCGAGGCATAGTCATGCACCCCGCCAAAGAAAATGCTTCCTAACACAATCCACAACACAGCCGGAATCCAACCGAATACCGCCGCGGAAATTGGACCGACAATCGGACCGCCGCCAGCGATCGTAGCGAAATGGTGTCCAAGCAAAACGGGCCGATTGGTGGAAACATAGTCCTTCCCGTCCGCCATCTCCACGGCCGGCGTCGTCCGGTTTGGATCCACGCCGAGCTTGCGGTCAAGATACTTGCCATACGTAAAATAAGCGACAATAAAGGCAATCGCTGAAATTAGCAATAAGGCCACCGCGCTCATAGGCTAATTTTATCCTCCCTCATTAGAGTTTCGATCGACTTGACAAAAGACCTTCCCTTCGGGTGAATATGCACGTTTTTTTGATTAGGATGGAGAATGGCGATATACGTCTCAATCCACCCATGCCAGCCGAATTTTAAAAACTTCACTTTTCGAAACCTCCTCACCTCCTTCAAAACCGCGTCATCGAGCTTGCCATCGGCAATAATCAGACCAAGCACAATCGTGGACATATGTTCTGTATGTTCTTGAATAAATTGATGCTTATAGTGATCAATGACATCCTGAAATCGCCTGACAAATGGTAACGAGACGGGTTCGTTTGCGACAGTCGCAAAAACAAGTTGTTGATTTTCCACGCCGTACACTTTCATCTTTTTTGTTACCATATACCGTTCGTCTCTCCGCTTGTAGTGGGCAATAAACGCGAGGGGGAAATCGCTGATTTGTTCATCGCGGTATACATCAAAATATAACGTGAATTTGTTCGCTAACTCATGGGCAAAACGGGTCAACCGATCTCCCACCATTCGTTCTCCCCCCTTTAAAAATATTTGAGCCCTTCCACCCGAATCGTTTTAAAAAAGGGTGGACCAGTCAGTTTCACCTTCAGATGGTTTTGTTTAAACTCCAGACCTTTTTCTATAAAACACGTAATCCCGTGTTGAACAATCTTTTTGTAAAGGTTTTCATTTTCAGGTTTCTGAAATTCAATCCACACTTCCGATGCCGGAACACAACAATGGTTCGCTTGGAACTTTGAAATGGTCAACACACTTCCTTTCTGCCTCAGCCATTCCCTGGCCTTATCATCGATGCAAATAGAGTAATCCATCATTCATCCCGCCCATCAGCATCTTATTGTTTTTTCTGTATATTCTATACAATTATATTATACATTAGTTTTATCTAAAAATATACCCCTTTTCTTTCCCCTATGCCAAGGAGTGATTTCATCGAAAACATGACGCAAAAATTAATGAGCAAACCTTGTTGTTTAGAGTTCTCCAAAACTAGTGGCTAACAAACAGCGATGGCGAGAGGGAGTAAAACGTTTGATACCCCCTTTTGGCGGCATTCTCAGCAGCGATACCGGGCGATTCAAAGGCGATATCCCCCTCTGCCGTCGATTCATAGCATTGGTAATATCCATGACGGTGCAAGGGAGGGAAGGGTTTAACAGCGGGGACACTGTTTCACGAGAGGGAAGTCATTCTCTTTCCCGCGATCGGCATACGTTTGGACATCAATGCTGAAGTCATGAAATGGTACCACGCCCCCCTCCTTGAAACGAATCGAAATCTCTGTCCGGAATCATTCACAAAAACTTAGCACATTCCTTCAGAAAAGGGGATAGGGCTTTCTGAAAGAATGTGCAAAAAGGAGGCTCAAAAGCCTTCCTCGGTCGTGATGCCGAGGTTGTCTTTGTGGATAAACTCGGTTTTCAGTTTTTTCACCAATTTCTGTGCTTCTTCATCTTCTACTTTCGCTTCGGCAAACGGCTTTTTGTTTTTTCAATCGCTTCATCGTTAATATCACACACCGACACGTCAATCCCTATAAAAAAGCCCGATTCCCTCTGGTTAAGGGAGCGAGCTTTTCCTCATGATGATTTCACAAGCAACGCACAGCACTCGACATGGGCCGTATGCGGAAACATGTCCACCGGCTGGACGGTTTTCAATGTATAGCCGAACGAGACTAGCTCCGTAATGTCTGACGCAAACGTCTCCGGATTGCACGAGACATACACAACCCGCTCCGGCCGCGCCCGGCCGATTTTGCGCATCACCTTCCCGCCCGCCCCCGAACGTGGAGGATCCAAAAGCAGCAGCTCCGGCCGCCCGAACTGTTCCAACACTTCATCAATCCCGCGTCTTGCATCCCGAGCCAAAAAGTACGTATTATCAATGCCGTTGTCTTTCGCGTTTCGTTTCGCCGACTCGATCGACGTTTCCACAATTTCAATGCCCGCCAACGCCTTCACCCGCTTGGCGAACGGCAAGGAAAACGTGCCAACCCCACAAAAGAGGTCAATCATTTTTTCGTGTGGCTGCGGGTTTCCCATTTCCAACGCTAGCTCGACCAATTTGGCCGCCTGCACCGGGTTCGTTTGGAAAAACGTATCAAACCAAAGACGGTAGCGGAACCCGCACAATTCATCGTAAATGAAATCACGTCCGGCCAACACATGGGTTCGTTCCGCCTGGGTGCGGTCGGCCCACGCCCGGTTCTCAAGCCAAAGCAAGCTTTTCACTTCCGGGAGCGCCTTCGTGATCCGCTCCGTCAAATCAGCCGCCGCTTCTTTCAACTCCCCTTCCGGCGCCTCGGTCGCAAAGAGCGCCACCATCACCTCTCCTGTCGCAAACGACTCGCGCACCATGACGTGGCGAAGCAGCCCTTCGTGGGTATCTTTGTGATAACCAGGCAGCTGGTGATCGCGCGCCCAACGCGCCACCTCCATGGCAGCTTTAACGATCCGTTCACCGGCAATGAGGCATGTCTCCAACGAAATGACTTGCCGGAAGTTCCCTCGCTCGTGCAGTCCAAGCAACCCTTCCGGAGAAAACGTAAACTCCATTTTATTGCGGTAATGCCACGGATGTTCCATGCCAATCGTATCGCGGACAACGCCAGGGTCAAATCCGTGCTCTTTCAAGAGCGTCTTGACATGCTCCGTTTTATGGCGCAGCTGCCCTTCATAGCGCCAGTGCTGCCAGACACAGCCGCCGCAGCGGTCAAAGTGTGGACACGGCGGATCGAGCCGCTCTGGATGCCGCTCGATCACTTCTTCCACTCGGGCATGGGCCCTCCGGCGTTTCGGCCAATCGATCAAAACCCGCACCTTTTCACCAGGAAGCGTGGACGGAACAGTGAGTTTGAGCTTTTTTCTCCTCCCTTCTTCTTCCTGCCAAACGACCGCTTGTCCCGCTCCTTTTTTATCCAACTGATGAATGTCCGTAATGAACGATTGTTTTCCGCTGTCTGTCAATGGCTTTCCTCCTTCCGAGATGAACGATGTTGTCACCCTTTATGTATTGTACACGATCAGTGGACGAATCCAAAGCACCTTTCCGTCACGGCGTCAACCCCTCTTCTCTCCGGCGCGGCCTTTGGCGGGGATTTATCCCTTTCCGACCGGAAGCACGATTGATCCAAAACTGCCAGCACCAAAGTTGACTTTTCCTGAAGATATAACTATAATGGTTACAACGGTGGTGTTTTACGTGAAACAAATTAGCACACGATTTTCGATGGCCGTGCACATCCTTTGCTTGCTTGCGACCAGCCCGGCCGATTGCACCGGAGATTTCATCGCGCAGAGCGTCAATACAAACCCTGTCATCATCCGTCGAATTATGGGCATGTTAAAAAAAGCGGGGTTGGTTGACGTCCGCCCCGGAGTCGGCGGCGCTTCGCTACGCAAACCTCCCGACCAAATCACGCTGTTAGACGTGTATCGGGCCGTCCGTGTCGTGGAAACGGATCAACTGTTTCGCATCCATGAACATCCGAACATTCAGTGCCCGGTCGGGCGGAATATCGAGGCGGTTCTGCAAGCCGAACTGAAAGCGGCGCAGGCGGCCATGGAAGAGCGGCTTTCGCAAACGACGATCAGCCGGCTGATCGCTCAATTTCAATAATAAAAGCTCTTAACAGGGCTTTTATTTATACATCGGTTGTAACCAAACTGGTTATAACAAAACAAATGAGGAGGTCTAGGCGTATGAACATATTAGTCACCGGGGCAACCGGAAAATTAGGAACGAAAGTCGTCGAAACGCTGTTGAAATCCGTGCCGGCTCACCAGCTGGCCGTCAGCGTCCGCCAGCCGGAAAAAGCCGAACATCTTCGGGCCCGCGGAGTCGACGTTCGCCATGGCGATTTTGACCGCCCCGAAACGTTGGAGACAGCCTTTCAAGGGATTGACCGGCTGTTGATCATCTCCACCGACGGAGACAACGAAACAAGAATCCGCCAGCACACAAATGCCGTCAACGCCGCCCAACGCGCCCAAGTCGGATTCATTGCGTACACAAGCCTGGCGAATGCGAATGAAAGCCGGCTCGCCTTGGCCGAAGTGCATCGGGTGACGGAAGAAGCCATCGCAAACACCGGCATTCCGTACTCCTTTTTGCGCAACAACTGGTATTTGGAAAACGAAATCGGAACCGTTCAAGCCGTCCTCGCCGGGGCGCCTTGGGTGACATCAGCCGGGACAGGCAAAGTCGGCTGGGCCCTTCGCCAAGACTACGCCGAAGCCGCCGCTGCCGTCCTCGCCGGAGATGGCCATGAAAACACAATTTACGAACTTTCCGGCCCCCTCATGACCCAAGAAGAACTCGCCGCCGCCCTCGGCGCCGTCTTAGGCAAAGACGTGCCGGTGCAACAAGTCGACGATGCTGCCTATGCTGATATCATGAAAAAGGCTGGTTTGCCCGATCCGCTCGTGTCGTTTCTCGTGGACATTCAACGCGGCATCCGCGAAGGCTCCTTAGAAATCGAAAGCAACGACTTTGAAAAACTGCTCGGCAGACCGGTGACGCCGATTCACGACGCGCTGGCCCAACTTGTTCGTGACCTAAAGGGAACAACCCATTAATTTCCACAAAAACCGGCCCTGCGGCCGGTTTTTTTACGAAACAAACTTCCTCCCCCTCTCCCCTTTTCCATCTTCCCGACCGCCATCCCCGTCAGCTCATCAACCGTTTCGTCATCATCTCCTGTTTCCAACCTTTTTTTCAATATCTGCTTTGCCTAACAGGATTCCAAAGCGGCCATTCCCAGGATGCCGGACGCACAAAAACGGTGTCCCGAACGCAGCGGGACACCTCCAACTCTACAACGTATGATGGCTTATAACGCTTGTTCCTTCTTTTCGTCCACTCTCGTATACCCATTTTCCCAAAATGTCGCGTTCTTGATCCCGTATTTTGACGCATTGAATTCCGGATCCTTGCCTTGCTTCAGCTGCTCCTCATAATCTTTTAGCGCAATATAGGCCGGTTTAAACAACAACAAGATCGCAATCAAGTTGAGCCACACCATGATGCCAAGCCCGATGTCGCCCATCGCCCATGCCGTTGTCGCCGTTTTGACCGTTCCATAGAAAGTGGCGGCCAAAAAGATCACTTTGAGGGCAAAGAAGGCCGTTCCCCTCTTTTCACCGCGCACAAGATAGGCGAGGTTCGTCTCGGCAATATAGTAATAGGCGTACATCGTGGTAAAGGCGAAGAAGAACAGAGCGATCGCGATAAAGGCCGAGCCAAACCCCGGGAAGAGGGTGTCCACCGCCGCTTGCGTATACCCTGCACCCGGTTCTACCCCTTCAAGGTTGACGACAATCGGCTCCCTGGTTTTTTCATTAATGACATTATACTGGTTAGTAAATAAAATCATCAGTGCCGTCGCCGTCACGACCAAGAACACGTCCAAATAAATCGAAAACGCCTGCACAAGCCCCTGCTTGGCCGGGTGGGATACTTCCGCCGCCGCCGCCGGATGAGCGCCTGTCCCTTGCCCCGCTTCATTCGCATAAAGGCCGCGTTTGACGCCCCACATCACGGCCGATCCAAGAATTCCGCCAAACACTTGATCAGCGCCGAACGCGCTTTTGAAAATCAGGCCAAACACATCCGGGACTTTCTCAATATTCACCGCAATGATCGCAATCGCGACCAACAAATAGCCAACCGCCATAAACGGAACGACAATTTCCGCCGTTCTGGCGATCCGCTTCACCCCTCCAAAAATCGTAAAGCCAAGAACGGCAATCACGAAAATTCCCGTCACCAATTTCGGAATGCCAAACGCATTCGAAAAGCTGTCGGCAATCGAGTTTGCTTGAATTCCCGGCATCAGCACCGCCATCGAGAGAATGATCGCCGCGGCGATCACCACCGCAAACCATTTCCAGCCAAGGCCTTTTTCAATGTAGAACGCCGGACCGCCGCGGTATTGTCCGTCTTGTTCCTCTTTATAAATTTGCGCCAGCGTCGACTCGACATACGCCGTCGCCGCTCCGATAAAGGTGATGACCCACATCCAAAAGACCGCGCCCGGCCCCCCGTACGCAATCCCCGTCGCCGTCCCGGCCACGTTCCCGACGCCGATGCGGCCGGACAACGACATCGTCAACGCCTGGAAAGAAGACACCCCGGCCTCAGAGCCCTTCCCCGTCGTCACAAGCCGGATCATCTCTTTCACGTGGCGGATTTGCAGGAAACGGGTGCGAATGCTAAAATACAAACCACAACAAACAATGAAAGCAATTAAGAAAGGGCTCCACAGCCACCCGTTCACCGTTTCTACGAGCTTTTCAATCAAGCCAATCCCTCCTATGCCAGCTGATTACTTTTGTTGTATAACACATAACCAAATAATATTATAAATACTACACACTTCTGCTTCAATAATTTTTTTATATATCATTCTTTTCTGCATTTTCTTTATATTTCCTGCGCTTGTCCTCGTGTAGAAAAATGAACGACTTTCTTCGCTTTTTTAAAATAACTTTGAAGCCCAAAAATGATAGATGAGGCAAGACAGAGAAATCCGCCTCGAACGATCCCCTAATGCCAGTCCTTGAGGCCTTGAGCGCGAGCCCCATCTCCCCCAATGATCCCCATCTGAATCGCCGCAAACGCAAAGCCGAACACACAGAACAGCGTGTTCGGCTTTGGCTTTCCGTTACATATAACCGATGAGAAACACGACAAAACCGGCCAATCCGACCGATGCGACGAAGAGGCCAAAGGCGATCCGTTTCGCGGCTTTGCTCTTTTGGACAACACCATACACGAACAACACGATCGACATGACCAACAAAAGCAAAATGAGAGACGAAATGCTCACGTTCAGCGCTCCTTATCGTGCACTGCCCCTAGGAAAGACAGCGTTTTTCCATCCGTGCCATCATGGCCGTGATTCATCCATCCCCAATAGAACCACTTCTCGGTTGATGACATCCACCGCTCACGCCCCCGCAATTTCTTCCGAATTTCGGTTAATCTCATCGATAATGCTAATAATCCTCCGCGCGTCGTCCATGTTGTCTTGAAAGAGTTCAACAATGCTGCCGACGGTTTTGAACGGCTCCTCCTGAAGCACCCGCTTGTCCATGACCCCGTTTTTCACAAAGTAATCGACGATTAGTTTGACAAAACGGCTTTGCTGGATGTTCAACCGTTCGCTTGATAAAAATTCAGAAAACGCTTCGTTGGCTGCCTGCGGGTCAAGGCCGACGATTTGGCGGACGAGCTTTGTAATCGGTGTGTCTCCGAATTCTCTTTGATAATCTTCCTGTGTGCCAAGCTCATTCCAAAGAATATGCTCCAACGTTTTTACGTCTTGGACGGTTAGCTTTTTATTATTTCGCAACTTGTAAATGGCCATCTGGTCGCGGTGTTCGTGCAGATAATGTTCCACCTTTTTCCGATAATTTTTCAGATCATTGACAGTAAACATCGGGCCGTTTTCTTTGACTTCTAAAACTTGGTCTTTAAAGTTCGTATAGTAAATTTTTTGCGTCTCTTTTTCAAGGAATTTGACTAAGTCACGCAACGCTTCACGGACAGCTTCCAATTCGAAAATATCGGCTTCGCTCCAAAACTCTTCCGTCTGCACCTTTTCGATGATGTATTTTTGTTCCATCACTTGAGGAATGGAACCGAGTTTCGACAACGCCTCGGCGGTGCGAATCACACTCCGAATCGGCTTCGTCGCATTTTTCGTTTGCAGCTTCGCCAATTCGATCGTGTACATAAGCAAATCAAAGCGTTTCGCAAATTCATCGTCATTTAACGGGACAATCAACGGCGAAATATGTTCTTTGATTTCATTGACATCCATCGCTGTTAAGGAATCCCATTTAGTCCGGTTTTTAAACTTGTGTACGTATTGAATATGTTGGCGTACGCGGAAGTTTTCTTCGTTTAACTTATTGATTTCCGCTAGCACCTCGTCAATCAATTCATTGCGATAGGCAATATACTCTTCTTCTTGGTATTGTAAATGCTGCAGTTCTTTAATGATTTCGATTTTGGCATTAAATAGACGCTCCGTTAAGCTTTCCACCGCTTTTCCTTCGATTCCTTTCGGATTTTCCCGGAAAAACTCAAAGTTGCCGCAATAGTCAAAAATAAGGAAATGCGTTTTATCTTGCCCGGCTCCGAATAAGTCTTTGCATAAACGGGTTCCGCGTCCAATCATTTGCCAAAACTTTGATTTGGAGCGCACTTTCTTGAAGAACACAAGGTTGACGACTTCCGGAATATCTACTCCCGTATCGAGCATATCGACCGATACCGCAATTTGCGGCCATTTGTTGCGGTCGGAAAAATCATCGATTAATGTTTGGTAGTAGTTCACGCTGTAATCAATGACTCGTGCAAAGCCGCCCTTGTATTCAGGGAACAATTGATCAAAGCGCTCCACAATCCGTTCCGCATGACGATGATTTTTCGCAAAAATAATCGTTTTGCCGAGTTTGTCTCCGCCTTCGACGCGAATTCCTTTTTCCATTAAATCTCTCAGTACCGTATCAATCGTATCGTCATTAAACAGCCATTCGTTTAACGCTGCACTGTCAATATCCTCGCCTACTTCATCATCAAATGTTTCTTCATATCGTTCTTTTTCTTCATCCGATAACTCATCGTAATGAATGCCCTCTTCAAGAAATTTAAGCTTTGTTTCAATGGTACGATAATCCACTAAATAGCCATCTTGAACCGCTTGATCTAACTCATAGGCATAGGTCGGCACGCCGTTTTCCAGATCAAACACTTCATACGTATTGCGGTCAATTTCATCTTTTGGCGTGGCGGTAAGCCCAAGCAATATTGCGTCAAAATAGTCAAAAATCGCCCGATATTTCTTATAAATACTGCGGTGGGATTCATCGACGATAATTAAATCAAAATGCCCGACGGTAAAGAGACGTTTGCCGTCTTTTCGCTTCGCTTCGTCAATCGCGTTCATCATCGTCGGGTACGTCGAAAACACCATGCGGCTTTCCTCTGGATTGTCTTTGTTATCGAGCAAATTGCAAAGCGTCAAGTTTGGAAGCAAATGGCTAAAGCTATTTTTCGCTTGCGTGACAAGCGTTTTGCGGTCCGCTAAAAACAAAATGTTTTTCACCCAATTGTGGCGAGTGAGAACATCGACAATCGCAGCCGCCGTCCGGGTTTTGCCGCTCCCCGTCGCCATGACAAGCAACGCTTTGCGCCGTTTGTTCTCGAGCGCGTCGCATACGGCTAACACCGCTTCTTTTTGGTAATAGCGATTCGTTATGTTGTCATTGATTTGCACATTTTTTAGCGGCTTCTTCATCGTCCGACGATCAATAAGCAAGCTTAATTCTTCCTTATTGTAAAAGCCGGAAACCTTCCGCGCCGGATAGTTAAGGTCGTCCCAAATATACGTTTCAAAACCGTTTGTGTAAAAAATAATCGGACGTTGGCCGTGCATTTTCTCAATGCAGTCGGCGTATAGCTTGGCTTGTTGCTTTCCTTTGTTCGGGTCAGCGGTTGTCCGTTTCGCTTCGATAACCGCAAGCGGCTTCCCGTTGTCGCCAAAAAGGACGTAATCGACATAACCGACTCCTTCTTGATTTGGCATGCCAACGACAGGGTATTCCACAATAACGTCCTTTTTAAATTCCCAACCCGCCAGCTTCAAATCTAAATCGATATATTTCTTTCTTGTTTCCCATTCGCTTAGTTCATCGACTTGGAAGTGATATTCTTTTGTATTCGCTTCCCGTTTGGCGGTGAGAAGAGCGCGGAGCTGTTCATTTTCTTTCATCATTTCCTCAAGACGCTTGTCTTTGGAACTTAGCCGTTCGTATAAATCTTTCAATTCTTCCGGACGCTCGCGCTTTTCCTCTCCGATTGGCAGCAATGATTCGTCAAAATCCGTAGCCGTATATTCATCTGAATAACAATAATCAATCCAAGACACAAACTGATGAAGATGATGCAGAGAAAGAATCGCTTCTTCCCTCGTAATCATCGAGTTCGTATGAACCGCGACATTTCCCAGTTTGACAATGTAACGCAACAACGGCAACAAGTCTTCATCAATAATGGACAAAAAGACGTTGTCATGAATCAAGCTGGAAAGATTATCTTGATACGGAACTTTTAAAGCGCTATCAAAGCTGTACACCCACTTCACCGCCAGCTCCAGCGCACGGCGCGTCAAAATCGCGCACGTCGCCGGACTCACGACCAAACTTTTCTCTGCCTCTAAACACGCATTCGTAAAACTCTCATAATGAGGTTTGCCTATTAAAAAACGAAAGTTGGATAACAACAAACACCCCTCCCCTGACCAAACCGACATGAATTTCCTTTACATGCATTAATCGTTGAATAGTTCTCCCTTAAATACCTGTTGCATGAGGGAACTGAAGTTATTTTCGAGTTCTTCTAAACTTTTCTGCAATAATTCTTTTTGAATTTCAATTTTTTTAATAATTTCAGCAAATTGATTTTGTAATTCAATAGGAGGAACAACTACCTCAATATTGTTAATTTTTTTTAATGTTAGTCTCTTAATTGCTCCACCGTTCATACCACTTGTTATTTTTCTGAAAACTCTCTCGTTATTAAGAAAATGGGTTAAATAGTAATTATTCAATTTATTAAAATCGACTTTAATAAGTGCCAAACTAGATAGCATACTAAATTCGAAATCATAATGATTTATTGCAGCAATGCCTGTTGTAGCTCCATCTTTTATATATAGAACGTCCCCTTTCTCTGGGTTACATCTTTCATAAATTTTTTGATGATCTTCTAGCGAGACGTAAGTAGGGTCTTTGAAGAAATCTAGGCCTCCCTTGTTCAAGTGTTTAGCAGTAATGTACGGGATACCTTCTTTTACAGTAGGTGGCGAGTGATGAGTACCATCCGTTATTTTAATACACAAATTAGCTAACTTTTCTTTCTTGTATTGATTTGTATTTTTGATTGGATCCCCAAACATCTCCAAAAACACACTTTGCGTTAACTGGTCTAACGCTTCAATTTGGGCTTTTCGTTTGTCAATGAGTTCTTGGGCTTTGTCTAATGCTTTCACAATCTTTACTTGATTTTCTATATCGAAAACCGGTATCTGAATGCTCTCTATATCTTTTTTACTTATAGCCTTAAAAGTACTTCCCGTCCCCATACTTTCGATTTCATTTTTCTTATAGTTTAGTGCATAAAATAAATATTTATAGTTAATCATATCATTATTCGCTCTGATAGCAGCTAATCCCCTACCAATACAGCACTTAGTATTCGCAATATTAACATCCCCTACAGGTGCTCGTACTGACATTAATATATCGTTTTCATTTGCAACTTTTAAAGGTGCAGAACAATAAGTCTTAGGAGTTGGGTGCAGTTTACCAAAATCAGCTTTCCCCTGAAAAAAAGGCAAGCCTTCTTTCCTATCATTATACGTATCAGACGAAGGTGATTGTCCCATGATTATTTCACATACTTCTGCAACTTTTTTATACTTAATTGCGGTCATAATACTTTACTCCTTAATCATTTCCTTCAACTCTTTAATTCCCAGTATAATCTCTTTTTCCAACGCTTCTATTCTTTCAAGTATCACACTTGGCGCTTCATACTCCACCTCTTCATACTCAATCTCTTTATATTTGTTAATCGAAAGGTCATAGCCGTTTTCACGAATTTCTTCCACCGGCACAAAGAATGACTGCTCCGTGCGCTTCCGTTCTTTTTCCGCTTCACGGTTATGGAATCGCGCAATGATGTCCGGAATGTCATTTTCTTCAATCGGAGTGCGCTTATCGTCCAACGAGTAGCCATCGGCTTTCATGTCATAGAACCATACTTGATCCGTTCCGCCGACGCCTGTTTTTGTGAAAATCATAATTGCCGTCGAAACTCCAGCGTACGGTTTAAACACACCGCTTGGCATGGAAATAATTGCTTCTAATTTATGATTTTCCACAATTTCTTTGCGGATATCTTTATGCGCCTTCGAGCTGCCGAACAATACCCCGTCCGGTACGATGCACGCGCAACGTCCGCCCGTTTTTAAAATGCGTAAGAATAATGCCAAAAATAAAAGTTCGGTTTTCTTTGTCTTTACAACTTTTAACAAATCATTTGAAACTGCATCATAATCTAATGAACCTTTAAAAGGCGGATTGGCAAGGACAAGGGTGTATTTGTCCTTATCTTTGTTTTGTTCCGACAAGGAGTCGCGATATTCGATATTCGGATTTTCAATGCCATGGAGCATCATGTTCATCGCGCCAATCCGCAACATCGTGCGGTCCATATCAAAACCGTAGAACATACGGTTATTAAAATGTTCTTTTAAACTTTGCACTAAAAATAAATCGCTGCGGTGCTTGCGCAAATATTCGCCCGCCGCCACCAAAAACCCCGCCGACCCCGCCGCCGGGTCGACGATGATGTCTTCCGGCGTCGGTTTCATCAGCTCGACCATCATGTGAATGATATGACGCGGGGTGCGGAATTGGCCGTTCGTGCCTGCGGTGGCGATTTTCGATAACAAATACTCGTACAAATCGCCTTTCGTATCGCGGTCTTTCATCGGAATGCGGTCAATGCCGTCGACGATTTTGACGAGCATTTGCGGCGTCGGGATCATGAAAATGGCGTCGCCCATATATTTTGCATAGGCCGATTCCCGATTGCCGTGCAAGTTTTTGATGAATGGAAACACTTCATTGGACACGACATCGTACATATGGGCGGCTTCAAAATGTTTGAATTTGCTCCAGCGCAAGTGTTGCTTATCGGGAGGAAAGATGCATTCCGATTCAATGCCGAGCAGCGCATCCTCCTGCTCGCGCTGTGTTTCGACTTCATCCAAGCCTTTGATGAACAATAAGTAGGTAAACTGTTCAATGACCGTCAGCGGGTTCGTAATTCCGCCTGTCCAAAACGTTTCCCATATTTTATCGACTTTATGGCGCAATTCGCCTGTGAGCATGGCTTCTATGTACCTCCTTGTGATTTCCAATCTCCATTATATACGGTTTTCGGTACAAAAGGGGGAAGAAAAATATGTTTTATGCCGGTTGACGCTCAGGAAGACAGAGGGTGACATTTGGGGCAAAGAAACTCCGACTGTGCTTTGCATGAAGCGGGAGTCGTTCACCATAACCGTTCGAGGAACACTTGCAAGTGGTGTGGATTCTCAATAGGATGGATCTCATCCAGCCCCCAGTTTTGCAGGCGGATGAAATCTTTATCATGTCATTCGTGTCGTCATGGCCGTTTGCCCAATTCGACTGCAAACAACAAGGCCGGATCCACCGGCCCGTTGTCTTATCTCAACCGAATTTTCGCCACACACTCCACATGCGCCGTGTGCGGAAACATGTCCACTGGCTGGACTTCGATCGTTTCGTAGCCGCCGTCTTCTAGGATGCGCAAGTCGCGGGCGAGCGTCGCCGGGTTGCACGAGACGTAGACGACGCGGGGCGGTTTCATGGCGATGATCGTCTCAAGCAGCGCGGCGTCACAGCCTTTGCGCGGCGGGTCAACGACCAAGCAGTCAGCGCGGATGCCTTCTTCGTACCAGCGCGGGATGACGTCTTCGGCGGCGCCGACTTCGAAGGTGACGTTTTGGATGCCGTTGAGTTTGGCGTTGCGCTTGGCGTCTTCGATCGCTTCGGGGACGATTTCGACGCCGTAGACGTGTTTCGCTTTACGCGCCAAAAAGAGCGAGATCGTGCCGATGCCGCAGTAGGCGTCGATCACCGTCTCCCGCCCGGTCAACTCCGCGTATTCGAGCGCTTTGTCATACAGCACTTTCGTCTGTTCGGGGTTGACTTGGTAAAACGAGCGGGCCGAGATGGCGAATTGAATGCCGCCGATGCGGTCGGTGATGAACTCGCTTCCCCATAACACCCGCGTTTTGGCGCCGAAAATGACGTTCGTCCGCTCGGGGTTGACGTTTTGCACGATCGATTTCACGCCCGGAATGGCGCGGACGATGTCACGGACAATGTCCTGTTCGTGAGGCAGATGGTCCGTGCGGGTGACGAGCACGACCATCACCTCGCCAGTTGACGCGCCGTAGCGGGCGACAATATGGCGAAGAACGCCCTTGTGCGTAGCTTCGTCGTATGGGGGAATACCATAGCGTTCGGCGATGCGCTTCACGGCCTGGACGACGACATCGTTCGCCTCTTGCTGGATGAGGCAGGCGTCCATATCGATGATTTCATGCGTCCGCTCCTTGTAAAAGCCCGCCACCAAGCCCCCTTCGCGCTCGCCGACCGGCACTTGCGCCTTGTTGCGGTAGCGCCATGGGTTCTTCATCCCGATGACGGGATGGACGGTGACGCCTTCTAGCTTGCCGATGCGGGCGAGCACTTCTTTCACCTGCTTTTCCTTCGCTTTCAGCTGGCCTTCGTAGCTGAGGTGTTGCAGCTGGCAGCCGCCGCATTGGCGATAGACGGGGCACGGCGGCTCAACGCGGTCGGGGCTTGGTTCGTACAGCTCCACGAGGCGGCCGTACCCATACCCTTTTTTCACTTTGATCGCTTTCACCTTCGCCCGCTCGCCGGGAAGCGCGTGTTTCACGAACAAGGGAAAGCCGTCGACTTTCGCCACGCCGAGGCCGTCGTGGGTCAAATCGGTGAATGTGACGTCATAATACTCGTTTT
Source organism: Geobacillus sp. Manikaran-105 (assembly GCF_002809955.1). Taxonomy (NCBI): domain Bacteria; kingdom Bacillati; phylum Bacillota; class Bacilli; order Caryophanales; family Anoxybacillaceae; genus Geobacillus; species Geobacillus sp. Manikaran-105. The sequence continues at coordinate 6,592 of NZ_PIJG01000029.1, read as the reverse complement.
TGGCGACTGGTGGTTGCTGCTTCGTCATGTCGTTCTCCTTTCTGCCGTTCCTCTGTATATGTAGCGTGCCCTTTATAGGGGAAAGGCATAAGAAAAGAACAGGCTTATCTTCCTGTTCTCACTTGTTCTGCCTTTTCTTTTGGCATCAATACGTCAATATGGCGGCGCAAATTGACGAACTCCCCTGGAAGCATGCCGCCGAATTCGCCGTCTAAGTTCAGCTGCATCGGCGAGTGCACTTTTACCCGGTTCGCTTTCGTGTAAATGACGTGCGGGTCGTTGATGTGCTCGCCGCGCGCCGCGAGGGTGACAAGGCGGATGAATTCGGCCAAGTTCGTTTTCTTGACGATGATAAAATCGAACAGGCCGTCATTCAATGATGAATCGGGTGCCAGTTTTTCAAACCCGCCGACCGAGTTCGTGAGCGAAACCAAAAACATCATAATCTCGCCTTCGAACAGTTTGCCGTCATACTCGATTTGCGCTTCGGTCGCCTTGATGGACGGCAACATCTCGATCCCTTTCAAGTAATAGGCGAGCTGGCCAAGCATCGTTTTCAGCTTGCTCGGCACTTCGTAGGTGAGCTCGGTCAGGCGCCCGCCGCCCGCGATGTTGATGAAATAGTGCGTTTTGTCTTCGTTCGTCACACAGCCGATGTCAATCGGGACGGGCTCACCCGTGGCGATCACGTCGCACGCCCCTTCAATCGAACGCGGCACGCCGATGGCGCGGGCGAAATCGTTCGTCGTCCCGACAGGAATGACGCCCAGTGTCGGCCGATGCGGCTGATCGGCGATGCCGTTGACGACTTCATTGATCGTTCCGTCGCCCCCTGCGGCGACAACGAGATCAAATTCCCGCAGGACGGCCTGGCGCGCTGCTTCCGTCGCATCCCCCGGCCCTTCGGTGGCGTGGCACGACGTTTCATAGCCCGCCTTTTCCAACCGCACGAGCACATCAGGCAAATGGCGCTTAAACAACTCGCGACCCGATGTCGGGTTATAAATAATTCGAGCTCGTTTCATTATTCTCAACCTACTTCCTTTTTTTCCATTCCACTCGTTCCCATCATAACGAAACAACGCTTGATGCGCAACTCCGACGAATGTCGTGAACAAGGCGGCGAGAAACAGCGCCCTCGGGTTCAAGCGAAGGGCGCTGTGGGAGGATAGGCATCATTCTGTTGTCTTCGCCTCTTGGGACGATGCTGGCGCACCGAGCGGCTGGACATGGGCCGCTCCACCCTGGGCGACGCTCTCGAGCAGCTGCTTCACATCGATGCCGGTTGACGCTTTCAACGTCTCCTGCAAGCTCGCCATTAAGTTCGTCGCATAGCCCGTGACGCGGTTGGCGCCGCCCCCCGCTCCTGAGCCGGTGTCGACGATCGTCAGCTTCTCGATGTTCGCAAGCGGGCTCGCCACTTGTTTCGCATACTCCGGAAGCATCTTGATGATCATGTCGAGCACCGCAGCCTGGCCATAGCGCTCGAACGCTTCGGCGATCTTTTGTTTCGCTTCCGCTTCGGCGAGGCCTTTCAGTCGGATGATTTCCGCTTCCGCTTCCCCTTTCGCTTTCTCCGCCTCGGCTTTTGCCAACCCGTCGAGTCGGACGCGCTCCGCTTCCGCTTTCGCCAGCGTTTCGACGCGGTACTTTTGCGCATCGGCTTCGGCGATTTGTTTCGCCTTTTCCGCCGCCGCTTTTTGTTCGATCGCATAGCGCTCGGCATCGGCTTTTTTCTTCACTTCCGAGTCGTATTGGCGCTCGCGGCGCAAAATTTCTTTTTCTTCGAGCTCGATTTGTTTTTGCCGCTCGATGATTTTGATTTGCATTTGTTGGGCCATCACTTCTTGTTTCGCCTTCGCTTCCTCCAAATGATACGCCTGGTCGGCGCGCGCTTTGGCGATGTCTTGTTCGCGGCGGAACTCGGCGAGCTTCAGTTGGTTGATTTTCTCCGCTTCGGCGATTTCCGTCAGCCGCTCGAGCTCGGCTTTGCGCGCTTCCTTGTCCGCTTCGGCGCGCTTGATGCGCGTCTCTTTTTCCGCCTCGGCTGTTGCGATGTCGGCGTCGCGCTTCACTTGGGCGATGCGCGGTTTCCCGAGTGCATCAAGGTAGCCGTTTTTGTCGCGCACGTCTTTGATCGTAAACGAGACGATGACGAGCCCCATTTTCGCCAAATCTTGCGACGCGACACGCTGCACTTCTTGCGAAAACTTGTCGCGGTTTTTGTAAATTTCTTCAACAGTCATTGACCCGAGAATGGAACGGAGATGGCCTTCGAGCACTTCTTTCGCTTCGTTTTCCATATCTTGGCGTGTTTTCCCTAAAAACTGCTCGGCCGCGGTCGCGATTTCGCCGATTGAGCTGCCGACTTTAATAATGGCCACCCCGTCCGCCATCACGGGCACGCCTTGTTCGGTGTACACCTCGGGCGTTTGCACGTCAAGCTTGATCGACAATAGGCTCAGCGGCTCAGCCTGTTGGAAAATCGGCACGACGAACGTGCCGCCGCCGCGGACGATTTTGATTTTGTTTCCCGATTCATCGACATGAACGTTTTTGCTTCCTAAGTAACTGCCCGTCACAATGAGCGCCTCGTCCGGCCCGACGGTGCGGTAGCGGGCGATAAAAATGGCAATAAGGCCGACAAGAAGCAAGACGACGACACCAATGACCATCAACCATGGCGCAACCATGACAAGTCCCCTTTCTTTGTTTTAGATGGAAAGGTGATACGGATCGTGCCTCGCCACCACAGCGACGCCGTTTTCCATTTGTACGATGATGACCTCTTCCCCTGACGGAATGGCCTCATTATTTGCGCTTTTCGCCGCTTTGGCCACCGCGCCGCTTTTACGGGAGATGAGAATTTCGCCCAACCCGTCAGGCGGCACCGAGACGATCACTTTAGCAAGCGCCCCCTCCAAATCGGCGTCCGTATACCCAAGTGACGCCTCAGCCGAACGGAGCGGCAAAAAAACGAAAAAGTGCAACAGCAACACAGCAACAAGCGCCACACCGATGGCAAGCCACAGAACCAAGCTCGATGCCCAGTCTGTGTACCATTCCGCCAGCAATCCGACCGCGCTGCCAACAATGAAAAACGATAAAACTAGCTGCGGACTGAACAGCGGATGATCAGCCACATCGAACAAACCGTCAAGCACATCGCTGAAGAAAAAATACAAAACCGTCAACAACGCACTGACGACAAGCACCCATCCGTACACAACTTCAGGCGAATGGCTGAACAACTCCCCTCCCTCCTTTCCCCTTCGCTTATACATACGGCGAAGGCAGCCGTTGGTTTCATCATTTTTCCAATGTCATCAAAATTCGACAATCCTCCCTGATTTCCTTCTTCTAACAGCAGAAAAAATGCAGGGAGACCGGCAGGATTTTGCATAGTGCAAGGCGAATCAAGCTATGCGAATCTAAAAACATATCGGGAGGAAGACCATGTCAGAAACGCGCATTGACCACGATCGGCTGTTTAAAGAGTTGTTGAGCACCTTTTTTGAAGAATTTGTTCTCCTCTTCTTTCCTCACGTACACGAACAGATTGACTTTCACTCCCTTTCCTTTTTATCAGAAGAAGTGCTGACCGATGTCACCGCGGGTGAAAAACATCGAGTCGATTTATTGGTCGAGACGAAGCTGAGAGGAGAAGATGGACTGATCGTCGTCCACATCGAACATCAAAGCTACATCCAATCCTCGTTTTCAGAGCGAATGTTCATTTATTTCAGCCGCTTGTTTCAAAAACACCGCCGCCGCATTCTTCCGATCGCCATCTTCAGCTATGATGCCATCCGCGATGAACCATCTTCATTCACCGTTTCGTTTCCGTTTTTGACCGTTCTCGATTTCCGTTTTTTGACGGTGGAATTGTCCAAACTCCCATGGCGCACATACATCCGCCATGACAACCCGGTCGCTGCCGCCCTGTTAAGCAAAATGGGGTATAATGAAGAGGAGAAGGTGGAAGTGAAAAAGGAATTTTTGCGCATGCTCACCCGCCTCGAGCTCGATGAGGCGAGACAGCGTCTGTTGTTCGGCTTTTTCGAAACGTATTTGCGGTTATCGGAGGAAGAAGAAGTCCGACTGCGAGATGAGGTGAAGACCATGGAGGAAAAGGAGGCTGCCAAAGTCATGGAACTTATCGTGTCATACGAACAGAAAGGCATGGAAAAAGGAATGGAAAAAGGAATGGAAAAAGGAATAGAGAAAGGAATGGAGAAAGCAAAGCTAGATGTTGCGAAACGAATGTTGGCAAAAGGATTTGATGCTGACACGATCCATGAACTGACCGGACTGCCGCTAGAAACGATTGAACAATTGAAGCCATGAGAAGGCAAACCCCTTCTCCCTGAATCATTCGAATGGCCGCCCCCACTCCTTCGAACTTTGAAACATCTTCAGGGAGAAGGCCTTTTCATCGTTCTTCGCTTTATTCCTCTGAAATCCCCATCCGCTCCAATTCCCGCCCAAGCTGCCCCGTAAGCATGAGCCTGTACATGCGAAAATCGGCCCGAAGCGACCAAAACGGATGGCCGAAGGTGGCGGGGTTGTTTCCTTCGATGAAAAAGTGGCTGAACCAGGCGAGCGCATAGGCGGCGATTGGCGCGCCGAGCAACCACCACGCATTCCTCGTCGCGATCGCGATGATCACAAACAAAAACACGAAGCTCGTTCCGACAAAATGCCAACGCCTTGTCGCTCGTTTCCGGTGCTGGGTCAAATAAAAGGGCCAAAACTCTTCATAATCGCGGAATTCCATCTCCCTTTCCCCCTTCGACGGATGCGGCGCGCCGCCACGCCAGCGATGAACGTGGCGATGCCGACAGCCCAGTATCCAATCAACATCCATAACGGCATGCTCGGACCTATCGTTATCCCCTACTCCTATTGTATTTCATCCATCACCTGAAATGTCTGCAAGTTGTGCTTTTGCTTCGGCACGGTAAACTTGGCGGCAAGTTGGCCTGTACGAAGATGGAAAATGTTCATTTCTCCAGCATGGTCCGCCTTGTTCCCCTCCTGCGGCTCAAACAATGCATACACATAGTCGCCGTAAAACCGCGCTTCCCAGTATACCGACGGCAGCTCATGCTTCTCCATCACCTTAAACTGATCATTCAGCGCAAGCCATCCTGACTTTCCCCTCTGGACATAGCTCACCCACAGCGTGTCTCCCTTCACGTAAAGCTGATCGAACTGCGTCTCTTCTTGCCCCATGCCCCAATAGGCCACTCGCCATGAATGCGGATCCACGATGGTGAGGCGAGGTTTCGTGGCGATGACAAGGCGGCCGTGAAAGACCGCCATGGAGCGCGCGAAGGACGTAGGCAACGAAATTTCCTTCACTACGGAACCGCGCTGATCCAACACATACAATACACCGTGCTCCTGTTCCATCGCATCAGCAAACACATAGAAATGCGGCCCTGCGCGCAAAACTTGAAGAATGTAAGGAGGGAACCGCTTCGAAAATAGCAATTTTCCCCCTTTCCGGACTTCTAGTTTATGGGTGTTGACATCTTGATTCAGTGAACGAATCTCCCACTCCCCCTCCATCGAGGCAAACGAAAGAGGGCTGGAGACCGCTTCTTGATCGACCAATGTCCATGTGTCTCGATTCAGTCGATAGACATGCCGTCCCGTATAATCTGACCACAACAACAGTTCCTTTGTTGAGGAAGCGGGCGAAAGGCGAGATATTCCAACCGCTTTCAGCGTCACCACTTTGCGCACACGATGTTCGTCCGTCTCCACGATATACGACTCTCGCGCCAATGGGTGAGAATACAAAAAGAAAATGCGCGCTGACGGATCTTTCGACAAGTGAGCTTTGGACGGTTCATACGTCCGCACCGAGGAGACGATGGAATCGCCAACGTTCTGCCCCCAATACACGATGGCAGGCGCGGCTGCCGCCAGCACCACCCATATCCATCTCTGCCGCTTCCACCAAACTTGTCCTTCCTTTTGACCTCCTATGCGCTGGACAAGCCATGCCCAGTACCAGACGATGTAAAGAAACAACGCAAGCGACAGCCACGCCCACCATTGTCCTTCGATGAGGGATTGCTGCCAGTAGGCGAACGGATCGACGCCGACCCTGGCGATGGTGTGAAAATTGTTCAGAAAAAAGAGCGGCACTGCGATCACTGCAACGAGCGAATACAAGCGGCGAACCGTTCCTTTCACTAGCATCGCCACCCCAACGAGCAACGTGGCAGCGCACATGATGTAGTACAACATTGACATCCATAGTGGTGCACTTGGGCCCATTTGAATCCCCTTCCATCCGTGGTGGTTGTAATATTCTATGAAATCGAGAACGTTTCCTTCCTTGCAGAAAGATTTGCCCCCCTCTATGATGAAGCAACTGCTCAAATTCACAACACGCTTTGCTTACACCCTCAAAGTCAGTAAATCCACGTTTTTCCCTCCGTAATGTTTTCAAGTTGCGGAGATGAACGGATAAAAATATATACTGTAGATGAGCAAAATCATTAACATAAATTTACATCGAAACAAAAAAGGAGACATGAACCCGATTCCTTGGTTAGAATAGATGTGCTACCAAACC
>NZ_PIJG01000028.1:0-48391 GCF_002809955.1 Geobacillus sp. Manikaran-105 | reverse complement strand
TGATGGCCGAAAACAACGGGGGTGGCAAGCTTTTTTTCTTCCAACCGTTGAAACTCAAGGGAAAACCGTGAGTGTGGAGGATAAACTTTTGACAATACCAGACGACAGAAAGGGGTTTATCGATGAAATCGCTCGTGTTAGCGGAAAAGCCGAGCGTCGCTCGCGACATCGCCCGCGTGCTCGGTTGCAAGCAAGCGCATAAACATTATTTTGAAGGAAAGCAACATATTGTCACCTGGGCGCTCGGCCATTTAGTTGAGCTGAAGATGCCGGAAGACTACGACCGGAAATACGAAACATGGCGGCTGGAGGACTTGCCGATCATCCCAAAGAAAATGGGCTTGAAAGTCATCCGGCAAACGAGCCACCAGTTTCGCACCATTGAACGGTTGGCGAAACGACCGGATGTGAAAGATGTCATCATCGCGACCGACGCGGGCCGTGAAGGGGAGCTTGTGGCGCGCTGGATTTTAGAGATGATCGGTTGGACGAAGCCGATTTGGCGGCTATGGATTTCGTCGCAAACCGACCGCGCCATCCGCGACGGCTTCCGCCAACTCAAGCCCGGGGCGCAGTTTGACCGGCTGTATCAATCGGCCGTCTGCCGCGCCGAAGCCGACTGGCTGATTGGGTTAAACGTCTCGCGCGCCTTGACGACAAAATACAACGATCCGCTTTCGGCCGGGCGCGTGCAAACGCCAACGCTCGCGATGATCATCGAGCGCGAACGCGAGATCCAATCGTTCGTTCCCGTGCCATATTGGACGATTCGGGCGAAGATTGGTTCCATCACGGCCGTATGGGAGCGGCATGGCGGACATCGTCTGTTTGACCAAGACAAGGCCAACCGGCTGATGACTCGTCTCAAAGGCCAGCCGGCGCGCGTCACATCGATCAAACGGAAACGAAAAAGCGAGCCCGCCCCGCTGCCGTATGACTTGACCGAACTGCAGCGGGACGCAAACAAGCGGTTTGGCTTTTCGGCGAAAAAGACGCTCTCGGTGTTGCAGCGGCTGTATGAACAACACAAACTCGTCACGTACCCGCGCACCGATTCGCGTTATTTGCCAAGCGATATGGAAGCGACGATGACCGAGCGGTTGTTGGCGATGAAATCCGGTTATGAGGACGTCATCGCTCCGCTCCTTGCCAAAGGCAAAGCCAAAGCAGCCAAGCGGGTATTTAACGATGACAAAGTGACCGATCATCACGCCATCGTTCCAACGGATGAGCGGCTCAACCTTAGCAGGCTGTCGACTGATGAGCGCAAGCTGTATGATCTCATCGCCCGTCGCTTTTTGGCGCTGTTTTTCCCGCCGTATGAATCCGAAACGACGACAGCTGTCTTTGACATCGGCGGCGAAATGTTTGTCGCCAAGGAGACGGCGGTTGTGAACTTCGGATTTAAAGCGGTTCTCGGCAAAGAAGAAACGGATGCCAAACCGACGTTGTCACACCTCGCAGAAGGTCAGACGCTCCCATCGGTGCAGCTTGAGAGGGAACAATCGTTCACCGAACCGCCCGCCCGTTATTCGGAAGCTGATTTGCTCGCGCAAATGGAGAAATACGGGCTCGGCACGCCGGCGACAAGAGCGGACATCATCGAACGGCTGGTTGAAACCGAAGTGGTCGAGCGAAAAGACGGACGGTTTTATCCGACAAAAAAAGGGAAACAGCTGATTGAGCTCGTCAATGAAGAGCTGAAATCGCCGGAATTGACCGCCCGCTGGGAGCGGGAGCTGGAGGCGATCGCCCGCGGGAAAGGAAATCCACAACAATTTTTGGCCAACATCCGCCGGCAAACGCAGCAGCTCGTTGCCGAAATTAAGCAAAGCGAGCAGGTATACAAAGCGCCAAACCTCACAAATCTCACATGCCCAGAATGCGGTGCGCTTTTAAAAGAGCGGAAAACGAAAGACGGACGGATGCTTGTCTGCTCGAACTTAGCGTGCCGCTACCGCCGCCGGCGCGACCCGAAACTGTCGAACCGCCGTTGCCCGCAATGCCACCGGCGCATGGAAATGCATGAAGGAAAAGCAGGGATGTATTTCCAATGCCGCCCGTGCAATATTGTCGAAAAAGCGGACGAGACCAAACGCATCGCCGCAAAAGGCAGCGAACGGGCGCTTCTCAAAAAATACAGCCCGGCCAACGAATCGTTTGGCACGAGTTTAGGGGAGCTGCTCAAGCAGGCGTTGAACGAAAAAAAGGAATGAGGTTGCCGCACCGCGCTAGGGGCTAATGCCCCTGGCGGTTTCTTTTTCATCTTTGAAGTCTGAAACTTCCTTCTCATTGCCTCGTATATATAGGTAAATCTATCGCAAAGGAGCGATCGCGATGTTGAAAAAATGGCTAAAAGCACTTTTCGACCATCCCCATCATCCGTCGCACTACCATAAACATTACAGCAGCAGCGACCACCATTATTACAACCCGACGTATCACTCGCACCATCACCCGTCCCAGTACGGGCATCATCACTACAAAAAGAAACATCACAGCGGCAGCTTCTTCTCAAGCTTTTTCGGCAGCTGATGAAACGGTTTTTTGAACGCCATCCGTTCGTTTCCCGCTGGGTTGATCGGCCGCATCGGGGCGGGAAGGTGCTTTTGGGCCGCTATGAAATCATCGAAGAGCTTGGGATGGGAAGCTACGGCATCGCCTACAAAGGGTGCGATCACCTGACAGGCCGTCTTGTCGTCATCAAACAAGCGCGGCGGACAAAAGGAGAAGACGGCCGCCGCTTGCTTCGGCGCGAAGCTGACGTGCTCGCCCGCCTGCGCCACCCGCAAATTCCGAGGCTGTATGATCGGTTTGTGGAGCGCGGACAGCCGCATCTCGTGATGGAGTATATCGACGGAGAAACGGTGGAAGACCGGATTTTCAAGCTGGAAGCCAAGTACACGGAACAAGAGGCGTTTCGATTGTTAAAGGAGGTGCTTGAGGTCGTCCGGCACGTCCATGCTTTCGGCATCGTCCATCGCGATTTGCGCATCCCGAACATCATTTGGCGCGATGGAACGGTGGCGATCATCGATTTCGGCTTGGCCTGCCGCATCGGCGAACCGGTGGATTTCCGCGATGACGACCCGCTGGAAAAGCGGCTGCGGCGCAAACCGCATCCACGAAGCGATTTCTATGCCCTTGGACACTTCACCTTGTTTTTATTGTATTCTGCCTATGAACCGATAAGTGACGAGGAAAAAAGCTGGGAAGAAGAACTTGACTTATCCTCGAACGCCCGCAGGATCTTGCGGAAAATGCTGCAGCTGGATGCGCCGTATGACCATGTTGACGAGTTGATCGACGACGTGGATCAGTTGCTCGCAGAACCCATCCGGAATCAAGCAGGGGCGCTTTGACGTTTGATCGCACCGCTCCCCGACCAACCACCCCTTTTCCCCATTTGGAAAGGGGGGCTGTTTCATTTGAGGCGAAGTGAAAACAAAATACGCCCTGTCTCCCGCTGATGGAGAAACAGGGCGCAACGCTCTTTCGGCACTGCCACTCGCTTATTTTCCTTGGAACACCGGGCTCCGTTTCTCTTTAAACGCCGTCACCCCTTCGCGATGGTCTTCGGTTTCCACCATCAACCCTTGAACGAGACGCTCTTCTTCGAGAATCTCCTCAAGTGTCGCGGTCAGCGCGTGTTCAATCAGCCGTTTTTGTTTTCCGATGGCTTTCGTGGGCCCACCCGCCAGCTTCGAGGCGAGCGATTCTGTCGCCTCGCGCAGTTTCTCAGCTGGGACGACCTCGCTTAGGACGCCCAATTCATACAGGCGACGGGCTGAAATCGGATCGGCGGTGAAGAAAAACTGTTTCGCCAAATGCGGACCGACAAGCCGCGGCAGCCAATACGACCCGCCGCCGTCCGAGACAAGGCCAACTTTCGCAAAGCTCAAAATGAATTGACTGTCTTCGGCCGCGAGGATCAAATCACACGCCAGCGCGAGGTTAAATCCCGCCCCGGCAGCGAATCCGTGCACCGCGGCCATGATCGGTTTTTCGCATCGTTGCATAGTCAGAATGAGCCGATTCAGTCGGCCGATATGCTCATACGCCTGCGGGGCGCTCGACTGCCCCATCGTTTTCACATCCCCGCCGGCGCAAAACGCCCGCCCAGCGCCGGATAAGACGATGACGCGGACGGCATCATCCGCCGCGGCGCGTTCGATTTCATCCGTCAGTCCGGCAATCATCTCCGGGCTGAAGGCATTGAGCCGCTCCGGGCGATTCAGCGTCAACCATAATACAGAACCGGATTGTTCCACAAGCAAATGCGAGGTTTCCATATTCCTTTGCTCTCCCTTTCCATTTTGGACTTTTCAGTTTCATTTGATGAGCCATCCGCCATCGACCAACACATCAGAGCCGGTCATGTACGACGCTTCCGAAGAGGCAAGAAACGCAATGACGTTGGCGATCTCTTCCGGCGCTCCCACCCGGCCTAAGGCGGTGTTGCGCTCGATGGCTTTCACAAACCGCTCGTTTTGCAGTCCACGTTCGGTAAGCGGCGTCTCGACAAAACCGGGCGAGACGGAATTGACGCGGATGCCATACGGCGCCAGCTCCAAAGCGAGCGATTTGGTCAAGTTGATGACCCCTGCTTTCGCCGCGCTGTAGTGCGGAATTTCCGCCCCGGCCTGATGGCCGGACAATGACGCTACGTTCACAATCGCCCGATTGGCGCGTTCGCGTTTTGCCCCTTCGATCATCAGCGGAGCGAGCGTTTGCGAGACAAGAAAGACGCTTTTCATATTGACGCGCTGCACATCATCCCACTCTTGTTCGGTGAGCTCGAGCCATTTCGTATGGGTCGAAATGCCGGCATTGTTGACGAGCACATGCAAGTCGCCGTACCGATTTTGGACGTATGCGGCCAAGGCGCGCACTTGTTCGTGGTCCGTGACATCGGCCGCAAACCGATCGGCCACCCCTGGCACCCCAAGACGCGTGATGTCTTGCACCGTTTCTTCCAGTTTGACGGCTGTGCGGCCGACAAGCACGACAGTCGCCCCTTCCTGAGCCAGGCGGACGGCCGTCGCCCGGCCAATGCCGCTTCCCCCTCCAGTAATCACAGCGACGGTATTGGCAAAACGCATCGTTTCCTCTCCCCTCTCGTTTGTGCGACCTTTGTTTTCATCCGTTGCCCCGTATCAGCCGTCCGACGTCTAAAACGTCAGCCCGCCGCCGTCGACCGACAATGTCGCGCCGGTGATAAACGACGCTTCATCGGACGCCAAAAACAACACCGCGTTCGCCACTTCCTCTGGCGTCCCGATGCGGCCGAGGGCGTTCGCTTTCGAAATGATCGGCCATTTGCGCTCATCTTGTTTCCACGGCGTGATGATGTTCGTATCAATGACCCCCGGTGCAATGGCATTGACGCGAATGTTAAACTTCCCATATTCCAATGCCGCATTTTTCGTCAACAAAATCACCCCGGCCTTCGAGGCGTTGTAGGCCGATTCGTACTTTTTCCCTTTGATTCCAAGCAGGCTCGATGTGTTGACAATGGCCCCGCCACCGCATTGCTTCATCACGGGCACCGCGTATTTGATGCCAAGGAACACTCCTTTCAAATTAACGTTGATGACCCGGTCCCACTCTTCTTCAGACAAGTCGGTGCTCCGCACTTCCGAATGGCCGATGCCGGCATTGTTAAAGAGAATATGTAGGCCGCCAAAGGCATCAACCGCCGTTTGGACAAGGCGGCTCACTTGCTTGGAATCGGCTACGTCCGTTTGGACAAAAATCGCCTCCCCTCCTTTTTCCCGAATCAGGCGGACCGTTTCTTCCCCTCCTTCCTCATTGATGTCGCTCACCGCCACTTTGGCGCCTTCTTCCGCAAAGCGAATCGCCGTCGCCCGGCCGATGCCGCTCGCGCCGCCGGTGACAATCGCCGCTTTTCCTTTTAGCCTCATGATCTTCCCACCTTTCGATCCGCTTCTGAATCCGTTTTCAACAGACGATATACCAACCGGTTAGTATGTTGTTTCTTTTATTATACATCACATTTAGAATATTTTAAACATTTTTATACCCCTAATCGGAAAAGCCTGCACTTCCAAACAAAGACGAAGCCAACGGCAATCGAGCCTGCTTCCCCTCCTAACGCGTCTCCTTCCTTCAATGAACACCATGCCGTTCAGGAAAAAAGAGGAGCCTCGGTTTTGGCTCCTCGTTCATTCATCGATGAGGTCAGCGGCGCTGCCGGCGGTTCGGCCTTCATCAGCTCCCCTGTCCTGAAATTTGGAAAAAGAACGATCGACACACGGAATCCAATGACTGCAACCGCTCGATCAGCCCCTGCAAATCGCACGTATGGAGCGTATCGCTCAGTTCGCGGCCTTCCTCCGTCACCAAGTACAAGTGAATTTCCATGCATCCGTCCCAGCGGACGTTGGCGTCAAGCCAGCCATCTTCGCTCTCAAGCTCCAGCCCCACCGTCTCCCCTTGGTCATTTTCGTGTTTTGTTTTGATGACCCATACCATCCTTCGTTCCGCCCTTTCCTGTTCGCCGCCTCACTCTTGTTGTTCCGCTCCGATTCCTGACACCGGGGAGCCAGTGGACGTATGTTCATTCACCCAACGGAGTGCCGCGTCCACCACTGCATCGGCGTCAGAAAGCTGGGTGCGGTGCTCAATGATCCAATTGAGCCCGTCTTGCGGATCAAGGTCATGTTGTAAACATTCCACCAAAAATGACTGGACACATGCCGCATCGCTCCGCTCCCACGCTCCGCACTGGCGGCGCCAAATCGCTTCGATCGCATCTTTCCCGAACTGCATTGAGTTCCTTCCCTCCTGTTGCCCATATTGTCATCCATAGTATGCCTACAACAGATGACAGGGCTCCACAAAAGAAATTGGCGGGAAAGGATTTGATTTCCATTTATACGGCCTCCATCAATGGCCATACTGAGAATATGGAGGTGTTGATTCATGAGAGAGCCTTGGGAAGAACGCGGCGCCACTTCCAGCCTGCCGCGCTATACCCCGGGAATTGGCGTTCCCGATGAAATGAGCCCGATTCGCGACATCGCCCGCGGTTTTGAAAACGGTCGGCCGCCGGTCATGGAAGTCACGCCAGCTGACAGCCGCCAAACGGCGGATGATATTGATTTTCCGCCGGTTGACCGCGCGTTTTGAAAAAGTGGCAACAAGGGCGTCCTTGTTCGGTGGCCCTTGTTGCTCGGCTTCCGTTTTCTTCCTCTGCCATCGCCGTGCACTCGATTGGCGGCATGACCGGGTCGTTTTGGCCATATACATAGCCATATAGACCATTCCCATGGAGGGACAGCCGTTGCCGATTGAGCTTCCGGACATCACGGCCATTTGCCCGGATCCAGCCGTAGAGCATGTGTTTTCTTCCATTCACCAACGGTGGGAACAATTGGTCAAAACAAGCTCGCCTTACTCCAAAGGAGAACTGTTTTCCCTTCCGTTTCCATACGTCGTTCCCGGCGGGGTGTACCAGCAGCTCTTTTACTGGGACAGCTATTTCATTATATTGGGACTGAACATTTCAAGGCTGCACGAACTCGCCCGCAACATCGTCAACAACTTCTTTTACGAGTTGAAAACGTTTGGAATCATTCCAAACAGTTCCGAACTGGCCCACTTAAGCCGTTCCCAGCCTCCGTTATTGACGTCGATGATCGAGGAGGTATGGCGCGGAGACAAAGAGCGGCTCCGCTCCGCTTACGAATGGGCCAAAATCGAATACAAAGAAGTCTGGATGGACGAAACCACTCACTATCATCCCCAGATCGGCCTCAATAAATATTACGATCGGCTTGAGTCGATGCTGCGGGTAAAGGGGGAGGCGTATCTCCATTTTGACGAAATGTATATCCCGCCTGCGTTTTGGCATGAAAGGGTCGAGGCGGAGTCCGGTTGGGACTATACAGGCCGTTTTCACCGGCAATGCGGCTATTTCATTCCGGTGGATCTCAACGCTTTGCTTTATAAGTACGAAACCGATTTAGCGGCGTTTGCCCGCCTTTTAGCTTTAAACGGCGAAGCGGAACAATGGGAGCAGGCGGCTAAGCGGCGAAAAGACTTGATGAATCAATATTTATGGAACGAGTCGTTTGGCATGTATTTTGATTTTCATTTCCTCAACGGGCGGCAGCACTGCTATTATTCGTTGGCTGCTTTTTATCCGTTATGGGCTCGGGCGGCCTCTAAACAGCAAGCAGCGAAAGTCGTCCGGCATTTACCTTTGTTCCTTCAACCCGGCGGATTGGCTGCCTCCAATGTCCAAACCGGATTTCAATGGGATTTTCCGAACGGCTGGGCCCCGCTTCACTGGATTGTCATCAAAGGGTTGCAAAACTACGGCTATGACCTTGAAGCGCAAGAGATCGCCCGGCGATGGATTCGGCTTTGCACCAAAGTGTATTTGGAAACTGGCAACATGTACGAAAAATATAATGTGGTCGACATGAGCATCCGCACCATCGGCCGCTACCCTTCGCAAAAAGGGTTCGGCTGGACCAATGCGGTCTATCAAAAAATAGCGGTTGACCTTCTTGGGTGCACGGTATGTTGAGGCAGTCGGCCTAGGAACGGCTGCCAACGGCCGCCCTACCGATGGACGGACACCCACGGCCGGCCGTCTTCCCAATGAACGCGGATCGGAAGGCGAAACGCTTCTGAAAGCCGCTCGTCGGTTAACACTTCCTCTTTTTGGCCAGCCGCAAGGATGCGCCCGTCTTGCAAAAGCAAGACATGGGTAATGGAGTCGACGATTTCTTCGATATAATGGGTGACGTATAAGAGATGGCACGGCTGAGTGACGATCTGTCCGATCAATGCTAAAATTTCTTCGCGGGCCAATAAATCAAGGCCGACCGTCGGCTCGTCCAAAATGAGCAGCTTCGGATTCGCCATCAACGCTCGGGCGATCAATGTTTTTCGCTTTTCTCCTTGCGACAACGTTGCGTACCGCTTTTCTTGGACAGCTTCGAGGCGGAAAGACTCGATTAACGATTGCGCTTTGGACCGATCGTCCTCAGTGACGGCATCGTACAGGCCAATCGTTGCAAACTTGCCGCTGATGACAATATCTTCGACTGTTTCGGCTTGCAAGGTATCATAAAACTGATCAAGCGAGCTGCTCACAAACCCGATATGCCGGCGCAATTCCCACAAGCTCGCCTGTCCAAACCGATAGCCCAATACTTCAACATCCCCGCGCGTCGGGTACTGATAGCCGGTGACGATATTGAGAAGCGATGTTTTCCCGGAGCCGTTTAGGCCAAGAATCGCCCATTGCTCGCCTTCTTTCACCTCCCAGTTGATATCACGCAAAATCATGCGCCCTCCTCTTGCCCATGACACATCGCGCATGCGGATGATGACGGTCATTGTTCCTCTCCCCTTTGTTGTTCGTATGGACGGTCCTGATAGAAAAAGTTGGGCAACATGGTCGTGTTGTCATACGTTCGGTGAAAAATGTGCGTTGTCGCCGGAGAAAGAGGCGGAATCAGCCATGTCCAATCGCCGGTGACATGGCGGCCGGCTGCTTTCTCTTGCTGTTCAAACAACTGAAATTGGCGCGCGGCGGTATGATGGTCAACGATGCTGACGCCCGCCTTTTTGTAGGAATACAAAACAGCGATATTCAATTCGACCAACGCCTTGTCTTTCCATAATGATGCGTTGGAGTTGGTGTCAAGCCCCATGCAAGAGGCCACTTTCGGAAGCATGTTGTAGCGATAATCATCGGCAAAATTGCGGGCTCCAATCTCCGTACCCATGTACCACCCGTTAAACGGTGCTGCCATATAGCGAATGCCGCCAATTTCTAGACACATATCTGAAATAATCGGGACCGCGTACCATTTTAACTGCAGATCGCGAAACCACGGAAACTCCGGATGTTCAATTGGCACCTCAAGCACCAATTCTTTAGGGATCGGTGTCCAAACAGGCTTCTGGCTGCCTACCTGGATCACCAAGGGCAACACGTCAAAAGGCGTTTTTTCCCCCTTCCACCCAAGCTGTTCACAGGCGCGGGTGAAAGTGAGGGAGGATGAGTCGCCGATGATCCCTTCTTCGGTTTCATAACCGGCATAACGAATCAGTTGATGATTCCAAATGCGCACTTCCCCATTTGGACGGAAGATCGTGATCGTCGGCCGGATTTTCCCGCCATTGGTCGCAAACTCAATATGATGGAATAGATAAGAAAAAACCTCGTCTACGGTAACCGCCTCTCTCGCATCAATGACATAGAGCGATTGCCAAAACAAGCGGCCGATGCAACGGTTGCTATGACGCCAAGCCATCTTAGCCCCATAGCTTAACTCTTCGTACGTATGGCTGTATGTGCCGGTTTGTTCCACTTCCCAACGGATTTCGTTCAACCGCCGCTTCATTTCTTGCTCACTTTTTCCAAGCTCCCGATAGCTTATCGTGATAAACTGTTCTGCTTTTTTCATCAACTGCACATCATGCTGTCTGACCCTTGTTTGATTCATATCACTCTCGATGTTTACCATATATGCTTCTTTTTCCTCCACTTTCGATCGATTGGACTCTTCGCAGTCATTCCAATTCCAATCAAGAAACAAATTCCCCCGATCCACCACATTTGCTCGATAAACATCGAAATCGCCAAAAAAATGAGCGCAAAACCAAGCAGTCGACGGATCGACATGATTCTCTCCCCTTTTCCCCGCCATCGAGCGCTCTCCCATCGCGCAAAAGCAACAGTGAACAATGCTTGGGAGACGTCGATCCTACGGGGCAATTGAGAATGAAGCAACGCTCTCGTCCCTATTGTAACAGATGCTTCCATAAAGAGAACAGACAATTTTCAATGAAACAAACCACTTTGAACAGCTTTTTCCTTCAGCACGCGCATCCATGGGTTTAATGAGCCTTTCAACAAAAGTCCGGCCAAAAGGGCGGCAACGGCAAACAAGAGAAGCCGCTTGACATCATGCTCAACATTTTCCCATACGATCCCGCCGACCGCCTCGCGCATGACATCAATGGCATAGGTAAACGGCAGCCAAGGGTTTAATTGCTGAAAGAACGGAGGAATCAGCTCAACGGGATACGTTCCTCCCGCTCCGGCAATTTGCAAGACGAGCAACACAATCGCCATCGCTTTTCCCACATTGCCGAACAAGGAAACAAGCGAAAAAACCACCGCCATAAAGACAAAGCTGCACAAAAGGCCGAACGTCATGAACCATCCCGGCTCACGGACGAAAATATTCGGCAAGATGAAAGCCGCTCCAGCTGTCACGACCATCGCCTGCAAAGCATTCAGCGTCCAAAAGGTCAACAGCCGTCCGGCATATCTTTCCCGCTCATTCGCTTCCGAAAACGAAGAAGGATCCGTCGACAAGACGGAAACAAGCAACAAACATCCTACCCATATGGCCAGCACCGTGTAAAATGGATTCATGCCCGAACCATAGTTCGGCAGCGGGAAAAGGCGGAACGTTTTGACGTCAACCGGGTGAGCTAAAAACGCCCCTTTCGCCCGAGGATCTTGTTTCAACAAGCGAATCAGTTCGTCGATGTTGGTTTCTCTTTTGATTTTCGATAGGAAGGCGGCCAGCTCGCGGACCTGGCGGGAGAGAAATGGATATTGAGCCTGTGCGGTCTTTAGCGCTTGTTGCGCGGCCGCTAAATCACGATCTGTGTTTGACAACCATTGCTCTGCCTCATTTAACGCTTGATCCATGCGAAGAAGCGTTTGTTTCGCTTGTCGCACCTGTTCCCCTGTTTGATTCCATTTTGCCCGCAGCATAGGCAGCAGCCGTTGGCGATATGCTTGATCAAGTTGCTGCGCCTGTGCGTCCAATAAGGCCATTTGTTCACGCAGGTGAGTGATCTTCTCTTCGACGCCTGTTGGATGTTGTTTCACTAGCGCCGCTGTTTCTTGAATAGACGCTAGCGTCTGCTCGATACGGCTGACTGTGCGCTGCACAGGTTGAAGCGAAGAGGAATCAATCGTCCCCTCCCATGTTCTCAACGTTCGGCGCAATTGCTGAACCAATGGGCTCGCGTCTGTTGCAGCCTGTTGGATGAGAGCCGCCCAACGCGCTTGCTTTTCCGGTGTATCGAGGGACTGTGGCGTCTGCTCTGCAAAGGAATGGAGCGCATGAACCGCCATTTCCACCGGCTTTTCCCATAAGTGCGATGAAGCATTGACTTGCATGAACAACTTCTCAACGCGGCCTGTCCATTCTAAACCGCGCCGCACCGTTGCTCTGGCAGCCGGCAGAAGCTCGCGGCCTGTACGAACTAGTGATCTTGCCTCTCCCACATCGCGATCTAGGGCTTTCAATTGTCGTTGAATCGTTGGCAATTCGTTTTCCAAACGAAACACAAACGCTTCAACGCGGCGAATGGTGGGAAGCTGCTGTTCGAGCGTCACTCCCGCTTGGTGGAACAAGGAAAACAATGCGGTATTGACCACCCTCACAAACTCATCGCTGACTCGCGCTGACAATGTACTTGCTCCGCGCTCCGTGATTTTGGGAGCGATGGCGTTCCGTTTGTTGTTTTCATAATAGTAAATAACCGCCCTTTTCGGACGTTTCTGCACTACAGTGGCTAATTTAGCCGAGAAATCAGCCGGAATGACGATCGTCGCAAAGTAGTCTCCCCTCCGAACGCCTTCCATTCCTTTTTTCCGCGTGACAAATCGCCATCCCAACTGGTGGTTGTTTTTTAAGGTCTTGACGATCTCATCGCCGGCGCGAAACCGGTGACCGGCGAGCTCCGCCCCTCGGTCTTCGTTCACGACGCCGACCGGTAAATCCTCTGTATGGGCATAAGGGTCAATCGAAGCCTCTACATTGATCCAAGCGTAAAGCGATGGAAGAACGATCAGACCGAGAGCCAATATGGATGCGGCCCAGTTGGTCGTGAGATGTTTCAAATCGCTCATATAAATGCGCCATGCCTGTTTCACTTTGATCCGCTCCTTTCAAGTCGATCATGCTGTTGTTAGTATGAGCGGATCACGGAAAACTAAACCAACTTGGCCAGTCCTGTTGTTCATTTGCGGAAAAAAAGCCAAAGCGCCAAAAACAAACAGGCTATAGCAGCGAGGCGCGTCATGTCAAACGGAATGCGCTGTCCGCCGAATAACCCGAAGTGATCAATGATCGAACTCATCACGAGCTGTCCGGCGACCACGGCCATCAATGAATTGGCGACGCCGACTTTCGGAACGATCAGCACCATGACAAACACGTAAAAGGCGCCGAGAATGCCGCCCGTCAGCTGCCATTTCGGCACAGAAAACATGGCAAGCAATTCTCCCTTGCCTAAAAACAATTGCACTAAAAATAAGACGATCGTTCCGATTAAAAACGACACGAACGCCCCTTCCAACACACCAATCCGCTTGCCGAGGCCGCCGTTCACTCCTGCCTGTACGGAGACAGCCATCCCGGCCGTTAGAGCGAGCAGCATCCATACCCACTTCATCCGTCTCTCCCCCTCCCCTTTCGCTGTCCCGCTTTATCGAACATTGATCCGAGGCTTAGAAGACCGGCGATGGAACGAAACATCCCGCTCTCCAGCATGGTTTCCCAAATGAGGGAAAATTGTGGCATCAACTTCTCATTTCGCTGGCCTCCTGCGGGCTAGAAACGATCCTTTTTTCACTAACCTTCTAAACTTGGGGGTGCACGGCTGTTGACCCGTTTAAGCCACCTCTTGTTGACTTGAGCCAACCTGTCTGACGTTCACGCAACGGAAACAAGCACTTGTCCCCATATCGGTAAAGATATTTGACATAGCGGTGAAAAATCCTTCTTTTCACCAAAGGAGAAGAGAAGGGGGCAAACAAAAAAAAACGGACGAATCTTTCCTGTTAAGATCCGTCCGCATGTCCGTCAATTCAGGCCCAGCAACAAAGAGAGACCGTTCCGTTGACTTAGCGAGTCTCCGGCTCGTTTGCTGTTCCAGCAACGAACAGCCGCAGCGACCAAAAAGCAGCGAGCACGAGGGACAACGCGATCATCATGCGGCCGAGCGCGTTTTGTTGGCTGAGCAAGTAGCTGTTGCACACGCGCGCCGGTACAGCTAAATACAGCCAACCCATGACAACGAGCATCGAGATGACATTCGCATGAACAACGCCGCGGGCAATCGGATGAAGCCGCTTCCAGCTTAACGATAGCGGCATCCCTGTAAGCAGCGGCGGCATCATCCATTTGGCAAGCCGCATCAACGGCTCGTTCAACGAGGCGTCGACTGAACGCGGCAAGATCCAAAAGGAAAGGACGCTGATGGCCACCAACAATCCAGGCAAACCGTTTTCGTTCCAACGGCTTAGCAATTGGGCGAAACGGCGGGGCAACGCGAAACCAAACAGCCAGCCGGCTACCACCAGCAACGGGACTTGCCCGAGCATCACGCCAATCATCGATGATTCCATCCAACGCAACACCGGCGGCAACGCAAGGGCTGCCATGAGGAGAGCTCCGCCAACTGCATATCGTTTCCCGCTCACTGTTTCACCACCTCGGAGGATGCCTCTTTGGCCAGCAGGTGGTTCAGCTCGGCGCTGACCGCTTGCGGATGGTTGTAATCAAAAATGCGGACGAGCCGCCCCTTTTCGTCGAGCAAGTAAAACGCCGCATTATGTTCATACCCGCCTTTCCCGTCCGGGATCACAATGACGCCCATCACTTCTAATAACCGTTGCAGTTCCTGATCGTTCGACACGCGGGCCATGCGCCACGTAACGCCATCCGCCCCATAATGATGGGCATGATGCATCAACATCTCCGGGGTATCGTTTTGGCTGTCGAAACTAATACTTAAAAACGAAAGACGATGCCTATGCGGAGACTGGCGAATGGCATCATAAATGCGGCGCAAGTTCATCTCAACAACCGGGCACACATCGCCGCACCTTGTATATATAAAAGTGGCTAAAACCCATTGGCCGCGCTGATCTTGCCAAGAGAACGTGCGACCGTTTTGATCCTCCAACTGAACGGCCGGAAGTGGTTTTGGCTCTTGCAGGATGGCAAGGCGGCGGGCGGTTTCGCTTGTAAACGCCCGAAACCCGTCCGTCCCGTGCCAAAGAAGCCCAAAACCGAACACAAGCGCGAGAGCCACCGCTACGGTTTTACGCACGCGGCCCCACCTCGATATTTTGCTTTGCTTGAACGGTGATCACCGAAACGAAAAAGCGGTAAAGGAACACCGTGACAGCGGCGATAATGGCAACTGCAAACATCGCCCCCATGCGATCATACGGAATCCATTCCGGAACATGCACAGCCCACCGCCGCGGTGCGCTCACTTTTCCAGAAAACAGGAACGTGCCGCATAGACTGAGGAAGAAAATCGTATACACCCAGAAGCTAACCATATCCGCATAACCGATCTTTCGCCCGTTTCCACGAATGAAATAATACATAAAGCCGAATAACATTGAAACCGCACCGATTCCCATATACATATGGAAGTGTCCCGGCACCCATTTCGTGTTGTGCATGACGTGGTTGATGACGATGGTCGCATCCGCAATCGCCGGCATAACGCCTGCGACCCAGCCGAACATCGAAAGGAAGATGAAGCTTGACGCCATATCCCATTCAATGCCGGAACGATAAACGATCATTAACGCGCCAAAGGCGGTCACCACCAAAACCGGCAAACCATTCAAATAAGAAAACACTTGGCCGATAATCAACATCCATTTCGGCATGACAAAGTCCATCAACAAATGGTGCGGGTAAATGATAATCGTAAACAACGTCGACATGTTCCACGCGATAAGGAAAATTTTGTACGACTTCCATGGGCGGTTTGTATATTTTGGCAAAATTTCATATACGGCGATTACCCCCATGTAAATAACCGAATTGGCGAAAATATGCCCGAAGGCGTAAATCAAGTTTTTCGCCAGCAACGGATCCATTTCAATCGATGGTTGAAACAAATTGATTAAGCTCATGACTAAGACGCTTGCCCCGGCTGTTAAAGAAACGAGATTGACGATCGAAACCATCGTGCTCGCCACTACCGTAGGCGGCGGACCGTAACCTTTCACTTTTCCGAGAATTTGCGGCCATCCAAGGCCATGGCCAAGGCTTCCGTATTCGCGAATAATGGCTCGCGACGTATCAAGATAAAGAAGCAAAAAGCTGACACCAATCAGCAGCATGCCAATCAAGTACAGGCTCGCTCCTGTTTTCCCCCACATGCCGGCTGACATCGCCGGCAACGGGTACAAAAACGTCCATGCTCCAGCGAAACGGAAGACAAAAATACTGATGGCTGTCATCACCACCCCCGTTAAAAACAACACGAAATGGGTCACAAAAATCGGAAACGACAAACGGACGTACTGGCGCAAAAAGTACCACATAACCGCCGACGCAGCAAACGCAGCCGCTCAACCATAAACGTGCCATGCGCGGTCATCATTTCATAAAATGTATCTTGTCCAAGCGGAATCATTTTTCCTTGCGCCAGCAGCATCAACAGCCCCAGCACCATCATGAGCAAAATCGCGATGCCGCTGACGAACATGTACAAGGCGGTCATCTTGCGAACGTTCGCTTCCATTATTTCCCCTCCCCTTCTTGGGCCGGCACGACGGTAATGGTCGCCGTCATCACATGGTGGCCGATGCCGCAATATTCTAAACAAAGCACTTGATATGTCCCGGGTTTCTCAAACGTGTAATAAATCGTATTTGTATACTTCGGCATGGCTTGCGTCTGGGCCAACAGTTCCATGTTTTCATCATAAATGCCGACTCCGTGATTGACATCTACGCTCGTCACTTGAAAGGCGATCGGCTCACCGACGCGAAATTCATTTCGGCTTAATACAAAACCAAATTGCCGCGCTTCCACTTGAACAACGGTCGGATCGGCAGCATGCGCTGGCCTTTCAAACGGCAAATCGCGCAGCGTATAAAACGTCGCTAGACCTATGGCTGCAATGACGACCAAAAACCATACATTTCGAATCCGGTATCCTTTTTTCTGAATTGGCTCATATTCGACGCGCTGGCCGGAATGAGCGACGACATACAAAAAAACAAGGATGACAAACAGGATGAGAACAACGGAAATAATCCACGCTGCCTGCTGGTACATAGCGATCCATTCCCCCTTTTCCCTCGTCAAGATAGTTTCACTATAGGGCATGGTAGCGTTTTCCCACAGTTAACTTCATCACAAAACAGACAATTTTTCTCACAATTTGGATTTTTTTGTCTGATGTGATAGAGTACACAGTTATGTGACAGCGGACTTGCTATAATGGGAGAAATGATGTTAGGGGGAATGGGGATGAAATCGTTGGCTTTTTGGACGCTATGTACGACATACGTTCTCATTGTATTCGGCGGGTATGTGGCGTCCTCGAATTCGGGGATGGGGTGCGGCCCTGACTGGCCGCTCTGCAACGGGATGCTCATCCCGATGTTGAAAGGAGCGACGCTGATCGAGTACGCCCATCGATTGATCGGCGCTTTGCTCGTGCTGTTGACCGGGGTGCTCTGCCTTCGCTTATGGCGTTCTTCCCGAAGCGGGACAGACCGTTTCATTTCAGCGGCCGCCGCTGTTTTGCTTGCGTTGCAAATTATGCTTGGAGCTCTCGTCGTTTGGTTTGATCTCCCACCTATCATTGTCACGATTCATTTCTTCATCGCGTTTCTCTTTTTAGGCTGCCTTCTTTGGATTTGGCGGAACGTCCATCGCTCTCCACAGATGCATCAACCAGTCGGCCAGACAACTATTGAAGCAGAGGCGAAGCGGCATATCCATGTTCTTTTGTTCTTATTGGCAGCTGCGTTACTGCTTGGCGCATACGTGAAACATCAACATTACGGTCTGGCATGCGGATGGCTGATATGCGGGGAACAAGCATGGCCATCGAGCGAAGCCCAAATGTGGCAAACCGCCCACCGAACCGCTGCTGCCACTACGGTGTTATATACCATTTGGACAGCGTTTGTTGCCCACAGGCGACGCTGGGGGCGCCCGCTGGAGCGGCGCCTTCTTTTGGCGGCAACGGTCGGGCTGTTGCAAGCGGTGATCGGGATAGTCACCGTTGCGACAGAAATTCATCTGTCCTGGGCGGTCATCCATTTGGCCGTCGGCACATGGCTGGCTTTGCTACTAGTCGAGCTGAAAATCTACTTACATAGGCCCGGTGTGACAAGATTATCTGCTCGC
The DNA here is from genome assembly GCF_002809955.1 of Geobacillus sp. Manikaran-105. Lineage (NCBI taxonomy): Bacteria > Bacillati > Bacillota > Bacilli > Caryophanales > Anoxybacillaceae > Geobacillus > Geobacillus sp. Manikaran-105. The sequence goes on along the minus strand of NZ_PIJG01000028.1, from coordinate 30,200 downwards.
GGGAGGATGAGGAAATACACCCAAACGCCCGCCCGTTAGGCACCAAGCATTAATCGAGCAACGTGCGAAGCCACCCGCCGACAAAGGAAACAAGAACAACCAACCACGCCGGCCACTTCCAAACGGCAAGCAAAAGAAAGGCGACGAGGACAAACGCGAAATCGGCCGGCTCGTTCACCGCTTTTGTCCAAATCGGATCATACAGCGCCGCAAGTAACATCCCGACGACAGCGGCGTTAATGCCGGCAAGCGCCGCTTGGAAGCGTGGATGACGGCGAAGCCAGTGCCAAAACGGAAACGCGCCAAGACCGAGCAAAAAGGATGGAAGAAAAATGGCTGTGGTAGCCACTAGCGCTCCCTTCCAGCCCAACGCCGCCATTCCAATATACGCGGCAAACGTAAACAGCGGCCCAGGGACGGCTTGGGCAGCGCTGTAGCCGGCTAAAAACTGATTGGCGGTGACCCACCCTTGCGGCACCACTTCCGCCTCCAAGAGCGGCAACACCACATGCCCGCCGCCAAACACGAGCGCCCCAGCGCGGTAAAAGCTGTCAAACAGCTCCAAAAGCGGTGAGTGGATCCAAGTACGAATGAGCGGCAGCGCAACAAGCAACACGGCAAACAAGGAAAGCAACGTCAAACCGGTGGAACGACGAATGGAAGGCGGGATGCCTGCCGCAGACGAAGAAGGTGCGACATTTTTTCGCACTCCAACAGCGCCAATGCCCCCCGCTGCGGCGATGACGGCTACTTGGCTCCACGCGCCCGGCGCAAGAAGCACAGCGGCCGCCGCTGTGATGGCGACCGTTGCCTCGAGGCGGCTAGAGGCGAATTTGCGCGCCATCTCCCATACAGCTTGCGCCACGACCGCCACGGCCGCCAACAGCAAGCCGTGCATCCAGCCGGCGTCACCCCAAGAATGGTGTTGCAGCCAAACAGCAACCAGGCTGAGGGCGACCGCTGACGGCAGCGTAAAACCAAGCCAAGCTGCCAACGCCCCCCAAACGCCGGCGCGCATGAATCCGATGCCGATGCCGACTTGGCTGCTCGCTGGACCAGGGAGGAATTGGCATAAAGCGACCAAATCGACATACGTTTTCTCGTCAATCCATTTTTTTCGTTTGACGTACTCTTCGTAAAAATAGCCGAGATGAGCGACCGGACCACCAAATGACGTTAAACCGAGGAGAAGCGCTGTTTTTCCGACTTCCCAAACCGATCGCCGCCGGCTTGTTGCTTGTTGATCCGTCAAGGTCAACGAGATTCACTTCCTTTTCGTTCATTCGTTTGTCGTGCTACAATCATATTATCATCAATGCGAGGAGAGGACGTTATGAACATTCGGATCATAGCGGCAAATGGCTTGATCGCCGCCGTGTATATCGCGGTGACGACGCTCATTCAGCCGTTTGGCTTTACGAATATTCAGTTTCGCGTGTCAGAAATATTGAATCACTTGGTCGTGTTCCGCAAAACATACGCTGTTGGCATCGTGCTTGGCGTCTTTTTTGCCAATTTGTTTTTCTCGCCGATTGTCGCGTATGATCTTGTATTCGGCGTTGGCCAGTCGGTGTTGGCGCTGCTCATCACGATCGTCTCTATGCGGTATGTCCGAAACGTTTGGGCGCGCATGGCCGTCAATACGCTGTCATTTACTGTGACTATGGCCATTATCGCCTTCGAATTGAAACTGGCGCTCGGCTTTCCGTTTTGGCTCACATGGCTGACGACGGCCATCAGCGAGTTGGTCGTCATGGCCATCGGCGCGCCGATCATGTATGCCGTCGGCCGCCGGATTGCTCCAGAAGCCTTCCGGGCCGCTGACGGCCGCAACGACTGACCAAGTGTTCCTACGGCATCGAGCGCACCGCCCATTCGATGATCAATGAACAGACAGCGGCGAGCACCGAAGCCGCCGTCATGGTTGTTAGCATAGACCGCAGCTTGGGATGAATACGGGGGCGGAAGTGAAGGATGGTGAGGCTGACAGCAACCCCTCCGCCCCATACGACAAGACCCACGGGCGTCATAAGCACGTCCCAGTCGCTAATCCAGAGATAAATCACAGCCGCATGGCAGGCCAGCAGCGCGTAGATGCTCGTTTTCACCGCTCTCCCTCCACCCGATACGAAGGCTGGGCCTTCGAAACAGCCGAAACCGGCCGTTTCGCCATTCTCACAGACTCAAAACTATGCCAGCAAATCCCCGCCACAATGACCGCCAAACCGACAAACGCCCATCCGTTCGGAAGTGGAGCGGATAAGAATAGCACTTCGCCGATAACAGCAAAAATCACTTCTCCGGATTGCGTCGCTTCAACAGCAGCCAGCTTCCGCTCATTTCCTTTCGCCCGGTCAGTGGCGATGAAAAAAAGCGTCGTCGCGATAACGCCCGAGCTGATAGCGACAATGAGCGACTGCGCCGTTTGCCCAGCCGAAGGAACCCCGGCTGTCGCCCATCCAATCAGCGCCACGACAAACCAAAACGGCAAGCTGGCGATCGTCATCCCGAATACGCGTTGAAACGCGTCAAGCCGTCCGGCACAATGCTCGATCATTTTTCGGTTGCCCAGCGGGTAAGCAAAGGCGGCGATGAGCACAGGAAAGATCCCCAACGCGATTTCTTTCCACGTGAGATGGCCTGCTTGCTGGAACTGAACGAGCGCGACGCCGAGCAAAATAAAAAATGAAATGAAGAGCGCCTGTTTTTCAATCGGGCGGCGCACGGACACAGTTTCGTTTTGCGTTTCAATTTGTTCTGTAAACAGCGGGCTAAGCAGGACGCCGGCGACGATCGTGCACTGCCATGTGCCGGCTACAAGCCATCCTGGGCCGTACGCAGCGGCGTACGTGAGCGGCGCGTAAAACAGACCGAAACCGACCGTCCCCCAGACGATCCATGTCCATGGATGGCTCTTCATGTCGCGCCAAACCGGACTGAGATTGCGGCGGGCAAGAAGAATGACAAACAACAGCGGAACCGTAAAGAAAAAACGAAGTGACGAGCTCCACGTCCAACTTCCGCCAGCTAGCTCCATAGACCGGTTCAATATGAACGTAACGGCAAAAAAGAACGAGGCGGCAAGGCCGAGGGCTATTTCCCGCATGGTCGGTCTCTCCCCTCCTGTGATTAGATTCATCATGTGGCAGAGCAGTTTTATTTTATCGCATTATTGAAAATTTTTCTATTTGTTTTCTTTGATTATTTAGAACATAGTTTTTTTATGATAAGAAGTACACAATAAGAATTGATCAACCCGAAACAGTGCTTCCAGGCGGCAATCCTATCATTACCGCATCCATTCTTCTGTCCGTCACCTCCGTTTTCTTTAAATTCTTACTTGTCAAATAGGTATTTATGTATTATTCTTAATTTATATATTATTCTTATTTATCAGGAGGTTTTTTTCATGCCTAAGCTTACCTTTTCCTCTGATGTCAAATGGTCTGGCGAAGGAGTACGCTCGGTGGCTGACATTAACGGCAAACAAGTCATCATTGACGAACCCCCAGCCTTGGGAGGCACCGATCAGGGGCCGAATCCCGTAGAGTTGGTCCTAGCCGCACTAGGCGGTTGCATCAATGTACTGATTTCTCTGTTTGCCAGCCATCACGGGGTCGAACTGAAAGGAGTTCAAGTACACGTAGAAGGAGATTTAGATCCCGATGGCTTTATGGAGAAAGCGGACGTTCGGCCTGGATTCTTAGAAATTCGTTACCATATTGATATCGACTCTCCTTCCGATCCAAAAAACGTCCAAGCTTTGATTGAACACGTTGAACGTGTCTGCCCGGTAAAAGACACCCTAAGGGGCGTCCCCACAGTGTCTATAGCGAATCAAAAAACGTCATAATGCGAAAACGGAAAAGGCTGTCTGGAAAAAGTCGTGCGATGACCTTTTCAGACAGCCTCTCTATTGCTCCATCCATATACCGCTCCATCTACGGATCCTTGAGAAGATGCATACTTCAGGGCTCATGCAAAGAGCATTCCCATTGAAAGCCCGATGATAAGGTGCCTCTGCTTGTCAGTCTGCATGGTGTATTATTGTTTTATTAACTCAATGGGCACAATTTTTCCATTTTCCACCGCAGCCACGACGATTTCCGATTCAAATCCGCCATCGTCGCCGATGCTTGGGACGTTATACACTTTCTTTTCGTCTGGAATGTTTTTCAAGCCGTCGTTCATATGTTCGCGGATCGCTTGCGGGTCATCGACGGTGCCTGCGGCTTTCATCGCCTCGACGAAAGCGTAAAGCGCCAAATAGTTGTAAGCGGCTTCCGATCCCGGATCTTCATTGAACTTTGCCCGATAGTTTTTCACAAACTCTGGAACCGCGGGTTGATCCGACTCGACAAGCGGCATGACGCCGATCGAACCTTCAAGCATGTCATAAGAGCCCGTCACCCGTTTCATCTCATCGAGTTTCGCTTGGTCCATAATGATAAAGCCGCCTTTAAAACCAAGTTCGCGCGCTTGTTTCGCCACTTTTGCCGTCGGTTCCGAAGCGCCCCCGATAAACAACACATCCGGTTTTTCTTTCAATGCATTCGTCACGATCGTAAAGAAGTCGGTGTCTTTCGTAAAGTCAATCGATGATTTGTAGACGACTTTTCCGCCTTGTTTTTCCCAATACGGCAACAGTTTTTCTGTCCAGTCTTTCCCGTATTGCGTCGCCGTCGGCAAGGCGGCCAGTTTCTTGCCGAAATGCTTCATGGCATAATCGGTAAACGTCGGGATGTAGCCGTCATAGCGCGGCGGAATGCGCACGGTCAGCTTATTGCCCGTTTGTGTAATTTTCGGCTCACTCGTATACGCCGCGATGATGAAATTGTCCGTTTGGTTGAACACTTGCAGCGCCATGACGCCACCGCTGTGCGGCGTGAAAATGATCGGCGTATGATGCTCTTGCACAAGGCGTTTGGCGTTCGCTGCCGTTTCGTTTGGCAAATATTTGTCATCTAATGGGACGAGGTTAATTTTGTATTTCTTTCCTTTCACCTCAAAGCCGCCGCTGTTGTTGATTTCCTCGGCCGCCATTTTCAAGCCGTTTAACGTCCGTTGGCCATAATAGGCGGCCGGGCCGCTCAGCGGGCCGCTGTAGCCGATGTTGACCGTGCCCGTTTCACCGCTGCCTCCTCCGCTATTGTTTCCGCCGTTGGCGTTATTGCTGCTTGGCGAATTGTTGCACGCCGCAAGCATCAACATCATGATGGCCGCGATCATAGCGGCGATTGACCATTTTCTTTTTTTCATTCTACTCCCCCCTATTGATGATCTATTATTTTGAATATTTAGATAATATTTAGCACACCCGTTATTCACCCCCTTTCAGTGCCATCTCCTCTCCTTACTTTCGCTGATGGACAAGGATGAGGCCTATCATGCACCAATGTACGCTTTGCGGACATCGTCGTTGGCGAGCAGCTCCTCCGCCGTCCCTGAGGCAACGATCGTTCCATTTTCAAACACATAGCCTTGATGGGCGATCGACAGCGCCGCATGAGCGTTTTGTTCCGCCAACAAAATCGTTGTTCCTCCCGCATTGATTTGCTTAATCGTCGCAAACATTTGCTCGACAATCAACGGGGCGAGTCCGATTGACGGCTCATCAAGCAAGAGCACCGCAGGACGTGACATTAAGGCGCGTCCGATGGCGAGCATTTGCTGCTGGCCGCCGCTTAACGACCCGGCTGGCGCGTTTTGCTTGTCGCGCAAAATCGGAAACAGTTCGTATACATGTTCGATTGAGCGGCGGATGCCTTCTTTGTCCTTCCGATGGACGTAAGCGCCCATCAGCAAATTTTCGTATACACTCATGCGCGGAAACAGTTTGCGCCCTTCCGCGCATTGCACGACGCCGCGCCCGACGATGCGGTCAGGAGGCAGCGAATCAATGCGCTCGCCATCGAGGCGGATTTCCCCCCGCACTGGTTTGTGCAGCCCGCTGATCGTGCGAAACAATGTGCTTTTCCCGGCCCCGTTGGCGCCAAGCAAAACGGCGATCTCCCCTCGCTTGACGGAAAACGTCACATCGCGAATGGCCGTAAAACTCCCGTAGCGGACGGATACGTTCGCAACTTCAAGCAATGGCGCTCCCTCCTAAATACGCTTGAATGACCGCCTCGTTGTTTCGCACTTCCTCGGGCGTTCCTTCAGCGATTTTTTCTCCGTAGTTTAACACCATAATGCGGTCGGCAATTTTCATGATCATCGACATTTTGTGCTCAATCAGGCAAACAGTCAGGCCGCCTTCTATCATTTTGACGATCAACTCCTCAAGCCCTTCGGTTTCATCCGGGTTGATGCCGGCTGCCGGTTCATCAAGCAGCACGAGCTCCGGATCGGTCGCCAAGGCAAGCGCGAACGCCGCCCGCTTTTTCTGCTCCTGCGACAAGTTGGCCACCATCCGATCCGCCACATGGGTTAGACCGACAAAGTCGAGCACTTCCATCGCTTTTTCTTTGCATGCCTGTTCCTCGCGGCGGTGCCGTTTCGTGCGCAAAATGGCATCAAATAAGTTGGATGACGTGCGGAGACGATGGCCGATGATGACGTTGTCGATCACCGTCGCCTGTTCAAACAAGTGAGTCGTTTGAAACGTGCGGGCGATGCCGAGCTTCGCCCGTTCGTTTGCCGGCAGGCGGGTAATATCGCGCCCTTTGAACGTAATCGTCCCTGACGTCGGCCGGTACAAGCCGCTGATTAAATTGAAAAACGTCGATTTGCCGGCTCCGTTTGGGCCGATGATGGCGTTGATCTTCCCTTGCTCGACGGAAAAGGTGACATCGTTGACCGCCAGAAGCCCGCCAAACCGCTTCGTCAACCGTTCAACGTGCAAAAGCATCGTTATCCCTCCTCTGCGTGCCGCTCGCCTCGTCCTTGGCTCGAGACGGCCAGTTCCGCAGCAACTCGGTTCGCTTCTGGATCGAGACGGCGCGCTTCTTCACGCTTTGCTTTCAAACGGATGACCCCCCCGGCAATGCCGTGTGGGTAAAAGATGATGAGCAACGTCAGCACCGGACCGAAAATCAACATCCGGTAATCTTGCAAAAACTGCAATTGTTGGGACAGAAACGTAATCAGCAACGTCCCGACGACCGGACCGGCGAGCGTGCCAATCCCACCGACAAGCAAATACGTTAAAAAGTCGAACATGACGCTGACGTACGCAATGTCCGGGCCAAGAAAGCGGATGAACGATGCGTACAGCGCTCCGGCAAGCGATGTAAAAAAGACCGAGAGAACAAACGAGGCGAGTTTGTTTTTCATCGTCGAGATGCCAAGCGTCAACGCGAGCTCCTCACTGTTGCGAATGGCGATGTACGTCCGTCCGGTCAACGAATAGACAAGGCGGTACATGGTGAAGATGACCGCAACCAAGAAGCATAACACCAAATAATATTGGGCGACGGGCGTTTGAAACGAGAGCGGACCGATGTCAGCCGGCGCCGGGATGCCGATAAACCCGCGCACTCCGCCGGTTAAACTGTCCCATTTGTCAATGATCAAATAGATAATATAGCCCACACAAAGCGTATAAATGGCGAAAAAGTGCTCTTTCGTCCGCAGCGCAACAAGCCCGATGACGGCCCCAAGCAACGTGGTGAACAAACAAGCAAGCACGAAAGCCAACCAAAACGGCACGCCGGCTTTCACCGTCAAAATGCCGAGCGCATACGCGCCGATCGCAAAAAATCCAGCGTGGGCAAGCGACAAATACCCCGTATAGCCGGCAAACAAGTTCAATCCGTACACCGCAATCATCCAAATAAAGGAAATAGTCATCATATGCACGTAATAGCCGTTGGCAACGAAAAGCGGAAAGAGAATCGCCGCAGCGATGAGGGCAGCGAGCCATAGGCGCCGTTTTTCCAAAATGGCCATCAACGTCCCTCCTTGGCAAACAGTCCGTTCGGTTTGACTGTTAAAATGATGACGAGAATGGCGAAGGCGATAATGTCCTTGTAGTCATTCGACACATATGTCGCCCCCAAACTCTCGCTGAATCCTAAAATATAGCCGCCGACAATGGCGCCGGGAATGCTTCCCATGCCGCCGAGAATGATGATGACAAACGCTTTCAAGATGACAAGATGGCCCATGCCGGGAAACACGAGGTTGATCGGCGAAGCGAGCGACGCGGCGAGCGCTGCCAAACTGCCGGAAAGGAAAAACGTCAGCATGGCGACTTTATTCGTGTTAATGCCGACCAAATTCGCCCCTTCGCGGTTTTGCGCCATCGCGATGATCGAAGCGCCAATGAACGTTTTTTTCAAGAAGAGGTAAAGCAAGATCATGATGATGACAGCGGATGCGATGATGAGGATGCGTTGAATGGTCAATGTGAATCCGAACACCGTGACGACATCGCCATACGGGGTCGGCATCGTCTGATAGTCCGCCCCCCAGACAAACTGGGCAAACGCTTCCAAAAAGAGCAAGATGCCGATCGCCGCGATTTTATCATGGAGCGGCGGCGCATTGCGAAGCGGATAAAACACGAGCCGCTCCATCAAGACGCCAAGCAGCCCGACCGCCGCCATCGATGCGACGATCGCGATCCCATACGGCATCCCGAGCTTCGTCATAGCCATCAATGTAACATAACCGCCCATCATATACAGCGCGCCGTGGGCGAAGTTTGGAATGTGCAAAATGCCGTAAACAAGCGTCAACCCTAACGCCACGAGGCTGTAAACGCTTCCAACAGTCAGCCCGTTTAACAGCTGTTGGATGAATAGCTCCATCCCGATCCCCCTTTTTGTGTGCCATTTGGCCAGACCATCAAAGCGGCCGATCTTTCATTCGGTCTGACCGCCCGAATTGCCTGGCTCCTCCTCATTTCGACCGCTTTCTCCAGCTCTTGGCGCCTTTATGCCGTGCAAAATGAAATCAACGAAAATATCCGTCAGTTCTTCTTCAGAGATGCCTTCGTCAGGCCGGAACCAATAATAGCTCCAGTTGGTGATGCCGAGCAGGCCGAACGTAATCATTTCTGCATGAAGCGACGGCTTGAATTCGCCGCGCGCCATTCCGTCCCGAATAAGCTGTTCATACCGCTTGCGAAACAACCGCCGCTTGGCGCGGATTTCCTCTAAATGGTCGTCAGCCAAATGCCGCATCTCACGGAAGAAAATGCGGGCGCTTTTCTTCCGTGTGCGGATATTGCAGATGACCATATGGACGATGGCCCGCAATTTCTCCGTGCAGCTTTTCTCAAGATCTTGGACAATGCAAGCTTGCTGCCGGAGCAAATCGTCCAGATAGGAAACACAAATATCACATAGCAACTCCTCTTTGCTTTTGTAATAGTAGTAAAAGGCTCCCTTCGTTGCCCCGATCGCTTCGACGATTTCCTGCACCGACGTTTCTTTGAATCCTTTGCGTTCGAACAACTCTATGGCCACTTCCCTTAATTTTTCTTTCATCCTCCACGGTCTCCAATGCGTCATTCTCTCTCAATGATGGTCGCAATCCCTTGGCCGCCGCCGATGCACGCCGTAATCAGCGCATACTTCCCGCTGCGGCGTTTCAATTCATACACCGCTTTTGTGATCAAAATCGCCCCGGTCGCGCCAAGCGGATGGCCGTGGGCAATGGCGCCGCCGTTTATGTTCACTTTTTCCGGATCCATTTCAAGCTCGCGGTCGCAGGCGATCACTTGCGCGGCAAACGCTTCGTTGATTTCGATGATGTCCATCTCATCAAGCGTCAACCCCGCTTTTTCCAACACTTTTCTTGTCGCCGGCACCGGACCGATGCCCATGATGTTCGGGTCGACCCCGGCGACCGCATGGGCGCGGATGACGGCAAGCGGCTTTACGCCAAGCTCCTCTGCTTTTTCCCGCGACATGATGACGAGCGCGGAGGCGGCATCGTTCAGTCCCGAGCTGTTTCCGGCTGTCACCGTTCCGCCTTCCAAAAATGCCGGCGGCAGCTTCGACAGCGCTTCCATCGTCGTGTTCGGGCGCGGATGTTCATCCGTATCGAAGACGAACGGCTCGCCTTTTTTCACCGGAACGGTGATCGGCACGATTTGTTCGGCAAACCGCCCTTCCTGCATGGCGCGCGCCATGCGCTGTTGGCTGCGCAAGGCAAACGCGTCTTGTTCTTCACGGCTGATGCCGTACTTTTTCGCCAAATTCTCCGCCGTAATGCCCATCGGCGGGTCGCCAATCTCTTTTGGCGACAGCTGCGACTTGCGGAAGCTGGGCAGTGTTGAGCTGTACGGTTTTTCCGGGCGGTCCATCAAATACGGTGCGCGGCTCATGCTTTCCACACCGCCGGCGATATAGACGTCCCCGTCGCCGGCCCAAATGGCCTGCGCCGCCAACGCCACAGCGTTAATGCCCGAACCGCATTGGCGGTCAACGGTCAAACCTGTCAACTCTAGAGATAAGCCGGTTTGCAGCGCCGTCAGTCGGGCGATGTTGCCGCCGCCGCTTAAGACATTGCCCATGATGACATCATCGACGTGTTCCGGGCCGATGTTCGCCCGCCGCATCGCCTCTTTGATCACTTCCGCACCGTAAATATGCGCCGGCAACGTCGCCAAAGCGCCTCCTTGGCGGGCAATGGCCGTCCGTACGGCCGACACAATGACGGCATCCCGTTTCATCGTCATTCCCCCTTGTTCGTTGTGAACACATCCCCGCAAACGGGCTGGCCCCTCGCCCCGCTTACGGCTTCAGCTTTGGGGCCGCCCGTCTTTTTCACTCGTAAAGCGCAAAGACCGCTTCACCTTTGACGACTTCTTTGCCATGCTGATTGACGGCCGCGACGTCAAACCGAATCGTCTTGTCGCCTTTTTCCTTCACCGTTGCCTTTAAGGTGATGATATCATTTAAAAACACCATCGATTGAAAGCGGACAAAATAGTCCTGTACGAACCCTTCTTCGTAATACGGCGTAAACAGCTTGGCCAAGTTCCCCATCGTCCACATGCCGTGGGCGATAATGCCTGGAAGCCCTGCCTTTTTCGCCTCGTCGTCGATCGTATGGATCGGATTGTAGTCGCCTGATGCGCCGGCATATTTGATCAAATCGAGCCGGGACACCGGGGGAAGCGTCACGTCGGGAAGCGACTGCCCTACTTGCCAATCGCGGATCGTCGTCATACGCTCATCGCCTTTCTAACCGCCTCGTTGATCATGATCGTCGAGGTGGAAGTGAAAATGAGATTTCCGTCAGCATCCTCGCCGTTGTTGGCGATGACCAAAAAGCCGAGCAGGCCCATGCTGCTTTGTTTTTCGTAATAATCTTTCACTTCCGCATAGCAATACAGCTCTTCGCCGACAAACAGCGGGCGCTCATAATGGAAGTGCTGTTCGCCATGGATGAGCCCTTTGGACGGCAATTTCAGCCCTTCAATGACGCCGTAGTCAAACACGCGCGGAAACGTCGGCGGCGCAATGTTGCGCCCGTAGCGCGACCGTTTCCCCGTCTCTTCGTCCCAATAAATCGGGTTTGGATCGCCGATCGCCTCCGCAAACTTTTTCACCGCTCCGCGCTCAACGACATTTTTCACTTTCGCTGACCGTTTCCCGATGTCATGTTGGTACATGCCCCGTCCTCCTCGTTTTCAGCATTTCGGACCGCCGGCGACATACAGCACTTGGCCGTTGACAAACGACGACCGCTCATCGGCGAAAAAGGCGACCGCATGAGCGATGTCTTCCGGACGGCCGCTGCGCCCGACCGGGATGTTGGCGACGCTCGCTTGGATGAGCTGCTCAAACGAAATGCCAAGCCGCTCGGCCGTCGCTTTCGTCATATCGGTTTCAATAAACCCAGGGGCGACGGCATTCGTCGTGATGCCGAATTTGCCAAGCTCAATCGCCAGCGTTTTCGTAAATCCTTGGATGCCGGCTTTCGCCGCCGAATAGTTCGCCTGGCCGCGGTTGCCGAGCGCGGATGTCGACGAAATGTTGATGATGCGCCCGTACCCTTTTTCGACCATATATTTTTGCGCGGCGCGGGCGCAGTAAAACGCGCCTTTTAAATGGACGTCCATCACCGTTTGCCAGTCGTCATCGGTCATTTTAAACAGCAAATTGTCGCGGATGACGCCGGCGTTGTTGACGAGAATATCGAGCGAACCGAACCGATCGACCACTTCTTGGATCGTCGCTTCTACTTGTTCGCGGTCGGTGACGCTCGCCACCTTGGCGTAAACGTCATACCCTTTTTCCCGCAGCTCCGCAGCCGTCGCTTCAAGGGCTTCTGCGTTTAAATCAATGAACGCCACTTTCGCTCCTTCTTCCGCGAAGCGGGTGACAATCGCCTTGCCAATGCCGCGGCTTCCTCCGGTCACAAACGCCACTCTTCCTGCAAACCGTTGGCTCATCGTGTTCTCCTCCCTTTCGATAACGCTTTCATTTTTTTAGATGAACTGTCCAAGCTTGACGTGCCCTTTGATCAAATTGCGGGCGATAATGAGGCGCTGAATTTCATCCGTGCCGTCGTAAATGCGCCACAATCTCGCTTCACGATACCAGCGCTCGATCGGCATTTCTTTCGTGTAGCCCATGCCGCCGTGGATTTGCATGACGCGGTCGACGACGCGGTTGCCCATGTTCGCGCCAAACAGCTTCGCCATCGAGGCTAAATGGCGGTTGTCCTCCCCTTGGTCAAGCGTAAAGGCCGCGTTTAACACAAGCCATTTCGCCGCTTCGATTTCTACCGCCGAATCGGCAATCATCCATTGGATCGCCTGCCGCTCGGCGATCGGTTTGCCGAATGTGACACGCTCCTTCGCATAGTCAATGGCCATTTGCAAAAGCCGCTCGGCCGCTCCGACCGCACGGGCGCCGACGACCCAGCGGGCGTAGCCGATCCACTCAAGCCCAAGCTTATAGCCGTGATGCAGCTCGCCTAAAATGTTTTCTTCCGGCACGCGCACGTTTTCGAAAATTAAGCTGGCTGGAGTGGAAGGTCCCATCGTATGTATCGGTTCCGAACGCCAGCCCATCTCGCGGTCGACGATAAAACACGTCACCCCTTCACGCCCGTTCGAAGCTTGGTGACGCTCTTTGTCGGTGATGGCGATCACCATGACGAAATCGGCTTCATTGCCGCCGGTAATGAATGTCTTCTCCCCGTTTAACACCCACTCGTCGCCGTCTTTCACCGCCGTCATTTTAATGTTGCGCGTATCTGATCCTGCTCCCGGCTCGGTCATGGCAAAGCACGATTTTTTCTCGCCGTTGATCGTCGGGATCAAATATTTTTTCTTTTGCTCTTCATTCGCGTAATACAAAATGTTGTCCGCCGATCCGCCAAACTGGAACGGAACAAGCGTTTTCGACACTTCCATCAACACAATCGCCTGCATGACATGGCCCAAATTCGCGCCGCCGTATTCCTCCGGCGTGTTGATCCCCCAAAACCCCGCTTCCTTCGCTTTGAGCTGCAGCTCTTTTAATTTTTCGGGCGGGAGCCCAGGCTTCCCTTCGCGCTCATTGCGCAATACTTCATTTTCGAGCGGCATCAATTCTTTTTCGACAAACTTGCGGATCGCTTTTTGCACCATGCGCTGCTCGTCCGTTAAGCGCAAATACATGATGGTCCCCTCCCTTTTCCGTTACGCCTTTATGCTCGACTCCACTCATCAAAATACCAACCGGTTGGTATGTTATCTTTATTATATTCGAATGTTCTGAAAAGTACAATACCTTTTTTGATTTTCGTCCAACGGGAAAACGCCATATGCGTTCTCCCGTTGGCATGGAATCTATCGATCTATTCCGCCTGTATTTGCTTGCGCACGCTAGCGACCGTTTTCCCGATTCCGCCATAAATGACAAGGTCAAACATCCCGTCCATTCTTGTCGCTGTTTTGTTGATCAATACTTTCCTTGTTGCCGGCGATTCGGCGGCGACATAAAACGGGATTTGATTCACGGGCGCCACTTCCAAACTTGTTCCCATCGCCAGAAGCAAGTCGCTGGCGGCCGCCGCAGCAAACGCTTCTTCCATGCGCGGCACGAGCCCGCCAAACAAAACGACATCCGGTTTGACAATCGTCTGGCACTTTTCACAGCGCGGCACCTCGTGACGGTTGATAAACGACAGATCATACTTGTTGCCGCATGACGGGCATGTCGCCGTCTGCAGCGTGCCGTGCAGCTCAATGACATTCGTGCTTCCTGCTTTCGTATGCAGCCCGTCAATATTTTGCGTCAAAATCGTCACCGTCTTGCCCATCTCCTCAAGCCAGCGGAGAAACCGATGCCCGTCATTCGGGGCAAAGCCGCCCATCATTTTTAATGAAAACATCCGCTTGAATCGACGCCAAAAATCAACCGGATCTTTTTTGTAATAATACTCTGACAAATAATATTCGACATTGTCCTCTTGGGCGTAAAGGCCGTTTTCGCTGCGAAAATCAGGAATGCCGGATTCCGTGCTCATCCCCGCCCCGGTCAGGACGGCGATCGTATTCGCCTCTTTGATCCATTGCGCCAGTTGCCGGATTTGGTCCATCCTCGTTCTCTCCTTTCCTACGAACCTCTTGGTTTTGCCAGTCTCGCCTTCGGTTCTTTTCGAGGCCATAACGTATAGCTGAAACTCCAGACAAAATCAATCACTAAAACCAATGTCCAACGGGCTGGCATAGTTTTCTCACAAATGGAATCGCCTGCAAGAAAAACCCCTCTTCCGAACGAAGAGAGGCTACCGTAAATTGAACCCTTTCCCTTCCACAAACTCCTTCATGTACATCCGGACTTGGCGGCTGAGCGTATCGGCCATCTGCCCGGTCCATGTGTCGCGGCGGCGGCCGTTTGTCCGCTGCTCATAATACGCCGAAATCGTTTCGTTGTAGCGTTGCAATTGTTCGAGGAATCGGGCGCGGTCTTGGTTGTATTCGTCCTCATGATAAACGTGTTCAAACGGCAGCCGCGGCTTTGGATCCGGCGTTTGCGCAGGATAGCCGACGGCAAGCCCGAACAGCGGAATGACCCGTTTCGGTATGTTAAGCAGTTGGCATACTTCCGGCAGGTTGTTGCGCAGCCCGCCAATGTAGCAGATGCCAAGCCCCATCGACTCCGCGGCAATGGCGGCGTTTTGCGCCGCAAGCGCCGTGTCAATCAGCGCAACCATAAACTTTTCCGTACTCTCAAGCGATGGAAGCACGTCTTTTCCTTCTAGCTCGCCAATGAGCTCATGGCGGTGAAAATCAGCGCAAAAGACAAAGAAATGGCCGTTACGCTCGACATAGGATTGATTTCCCGCCAGCTCGGCGAGCTTCCGTTTTTTCTCCGGATCTTTCACCCCGATGATCGAGTACGCTTGAACATAGCTTGAAGTCGATGCCGCCTGGGCGCATTCGACGATCGTGCGGATTTGTTCATCCGTGAGCGGCCTGTCTTCAAACCGGCGGATCGAACGGTGCTGGAGAATCGTTTCGATGACTTGGTTCATGACTATGTCCTCCTTGAACAGCCCAACGGCTTCTTTTTGTGAACATGATAACAAAAAAGAAAGAGCCATACAACGAATCGGCTCTTTCCCTTCCATTATCGCCCAAACCGCCCTTCCTGGTAATCGCGAATCGCCTCGCGGATTTGTTCCGGCGTGTTCATGACGAACGGCCCGTAGGCGACGACCGGTTCGTTCACCGGCTCGCCGGCATAAAGAAGAAGGCGGAGTTTTTCGCGGGCGGTCACGTTTAGCTCCGTTTCCTCGCCGCGGTCGTGGCGGCTGAAAAACAGCGCTTGCCCGGCTTTTCCTTCCGTCTTGTCGGCGCCAAACATGCCGCTGCCTTCTAAAATGTACAAAAAGCCGTTGTAATGGCCCGGCAAGTCTTGCGCCACCGTCGCCCCCGGCTCCACCGTCATGTCGACCATCGTCACCGGGACGATGTTTTTCGTCGGCGCTTTGACGCCTTTCGATGAGCCGGAAAAGACGCGGATCACCGCCCCTTCCTCTTTTCGCACCGGCATGTCCTCGGCGCGCAAGTTTTGGTAGCGCGGCTCGGTCATTTTATGCGTGCTCGGCAAGTTGATCCAAAGCTGCAGGCTGTGCACCGTCGAACCGGGAGCCGGGTCTTCTTTATGGACGACGCCGCGGCCGGCCGTCATCCATTGCACATTTTGCTGTCGAAATGTTCAAGCTCGCCGCTGATCACATACGTGACCGTCTCAATGCCGCGGTGCGGATGGACGTCAAACGTTCCTCGCTCAAAAATATCTTCCATCAGCAGCAAAAACGGATCATACTCTTGCCAGTTCCCGGGCTCAAGCACCGAACCGCTACGATGAATCGGACTGTTGGTGGTCATTTGCACGGTTTTCACGCGACGAATGCGGCGTTGAATCGCCATAACCTCTCCTCCCTTATGTTGCGCAATCCCGGCCGTTGCCGAAAGGAGTGCAGCTCAATCGGCAAACCGTTTCCTCCTTCATCGTACCGGATTCAACGAAAAACAGGCAAGTCATCTGCCTGAAAAATGGCGGCCATACCGCTCGCAAAAAACAAAAACCTGCCGGCACTCGGCAGGTGGACGTTGGAAGAGGGATTCCAATCCCACCATAAAACTATTGATACAAGGATGAATGGACATGCTCGTTCATCACGTGCAAAATTTGTGCAAAATAATCTCCAGTGTGTCAATCCATGCAAAAAGGCGGGACAATCCGCCTTCTTTTCGTTGCTCGATTCTGCCTTTTTAACAAAATATCCGAAGGAAGTCTCCCGCCTCAAGGAGCGTGAAGGGCAAAAATGTACGCAAAAAGTATGCTAAAAGTGAACAAAAGGCCAATATAAATGGCCTTTCACGAAAGAAAAGTATGAATCAGATCCAAGCAATCCGAAACAACTTCATTGGGCGCCCGTCCTACTATTTGAAGCTGTCGGGCGCGCCAATCTAAACTTTTGACCTGATCGGTTAAAATCACGCCTTCAACGGCCAAGCCTGATGGCAATTCCACTTCAAATGGATATCCTTTTTGTTGCCGGGTGATCGGGCAAAGCACCGCAAACCCTGTCAATTGATTGAACCGCTTTGGTGATAGAACGATGCCGGGCCTTTTTCCTGCCTGCTCATGCCCTGCTTGTGGATTGAAATTGACGTAAACAAGATCCCCACGATCCGGCGCTTGCATCAGAACAATTCATTCCCTTCTGTTCCAAAATCAATTTCAGCATGGCGATTTTCCGGCGTGATTTTAGCCAAAAGTTCCTCCAATGTCGGCTTTTTCTTTTTCGGGATCAACTTGATCGCTTGGTTCTCAACGATCACCTCCACTTCTGATCCTTGATGAAGCGCTAAACGTTCAGCAATCACGCTTGGGATACGAACCGCAAGGCTGTTTCCCCATTTTTGAACTGTTATTGTCATGATTGACACTCCTTTCTGTTTGTTTAATTCCATTATACCTCTCTCCTTTCATTTCGTATATACATAGTATATACATAAATTCAAAAAAAGATGCCATCGAGACGGTGTTTTCGATTCGAAACGAACGATTACGATTGATGATAAGACGCTGAACATGTTAAAAGATTTGAAGAAAAGTCAAAAGGATTCCCAAAAAAATGAAAAACGACTGCCAACGCAGTCGTATCAAGGGGTTCATGATTTACAATTTGACAGGATCGGATATTAGAAATGGAGGAAGAGGGATTCGAACCCCCGCGGGCTGTGACACCCCTAGCGGTTTTCGAAACCGCCCCCTTCAGCCAGACTTGGGTATTCCTCCGTATGAAAATGGAGCCTATCGGATTCGAACCGATGACCTCCTGCGTGCGGGGCAGGCGCTCTCCCAGCTGAGCTAAGGCCCCATGTCTATAATGGTCGGGAAGACAGGATTTGAACCTGCGACCTCACGGACCCGAACCGTGTGCTCTACCAAGCTGAGCTACTTCCCGACATAGGCTGGTTTACCTTACGACAATTCATATTCTATATGAACCTCAAAGGAAAGTCAATAGTTTTTTTTATCTTTTTTCGCCATAACGGATGAAAATTGATCTTTTTTCTGAAACGACCTGCATAGCTGCCGCTCCTTTTTTCCTACTACTAAAAACACAGCAACCGTGTAAAGGAAAGGGGGCGCTTTGTGAAACTCATTCCGCCGGCGCGGCGCAAACGGGCGCATTTGTCGCAATTGACAACCACCCATTTCCATTTGCGTCATCCGCTTGTCGTCGCCTTTTTTTTCCTTTTCGTTTCCGGGTTTCGGCAATTTGACGCAGCAACGCTACGCCACGGCCTTTATGTTAATCCTCTGGGAGCTGTTTATCAACACAAAAGCCCATATCAATACAGGTATATTATACTCGCTGCTTGGCGATTTTGAAAAGGCAAAAGCCGTTCTTGACGAACGATGGCTCATGTTTTATGTGGCCATCTACATGTACAGCATTTGGGACAGCTACCGCGGCTCAGTCGACATGAACAAGCTGTATTTGCTCGCCGACCGCGAAGATGCGCCGATCTCTTCCATACCGAATGGGATCGTGCTTCTCATCCGTTGCGATGAACAGCAATGGCCGGCCGTAGAGCATATAGATGCAACAAAGAAGTTTAACATATCCTTGACAGAAAAGTGGTTTGCCCATTTTCGACTGTCGAAGGCAAGCGTGTGGCTTGCCCATTCATGGGTCTTTAAGCGGCGTTGTTCGGTCACTCGACAGTCGGATGCAATGACCGGCAAAGACGAAAAATGTTAAAGCTTTAAATTGCATCTATACAGTTGCTGCGGGGCCATCACGCGCTTGGACTCGCCGGCGTTCACGACAAGCAGCCGAATAGATAGGCATTTCATCCCCTTTCACTGAAAAACCCGAGGGAACACCCCCTCGGGTTTTCGCCGCTCTGCCGTTTTCAATAGACATCTCGCCGCATAAAGACAAAAAAAGCGACAAGAAGCCCTGCAAGCCCCCAGACAGCCAGCACGGCCATCGAAAAGCCAAGCGTCATCCCCTCAATCGGCGGAGCCGCTCCTTTTATGTAATCCGTCAGCCGCAAATTGACCATAAACAAATATTTTGCCGAATGCCACGACGACACCATGTTCGACAAAATCGCGCCAGAAATCAATGCCGCGAGCATAATGCCCATCACCGCCGCCGTGCTCCTAAGCAGCACGGAAAACATAAACGTCAGTGTGCCGACGACAACGCTCACAAACGCTGCCAGCCCAAGCTCGATCAAAATGTATTTCCATTGCGGAATCATGTGAACGTTCGTTGTATCGAGATCCTCTCCTTGAGGGACAAAACCGGTCAATAGCGGCAGACGGAAGCCGCCATATCCAAACACGAGTCCGGAGATGGCATACGACAGCACCGCCGCCATCAGCATAATGAGCGACACCGACAGGAGCAACGCGATATATTTGCTCAACAAAATTTTCCACCGCTTCACCGGCCGGACAAGCAGCAGTTTGATCGTTCCCGCGCTCGCCTCGGACGACACTAAATCGGCCGCCACCACCATCACCAAAAGCGGCAAGAACAAATCGATGGCGTTTTCGATAAACGTGCGCATAAACGTCGGCGCTCCAGGGGCGGACGGGTTGATGTTATGTTCTAAGTAATACTGCTGCTGCTTGAGGCGGATTTGCAAGTATTTCCGCCATTCCTCCGACATGCTCGGCGACTGGAGGCGGTTTTGCAAATCGACGATTTGCTGCTGCAGCTGCGTCCGCCAGTCGGTCGTGCCAAGCCGTTTTCGCAGTTCTTCCGTCTCGCGGTATTGGGCGTATGTAAACAAGGCGACGAGCACCGCAATGATGGCGGCGATCACCCATAGCCGCTTTTTGCGGACGATTTTCAACATTTCATTATACACGAGCTTACTCAATCGTTTCGCCCCCTGTCAGCTCGATAAACAAATCTTCGAGCGTCGGCAGCCGCGGTTCAATTTCCGACACCGAGACGCCGGCTTGGACAAGCTTGGCGTTCCAAGCGGCTAGTCTCGACGGCTCATATGGCGTGACGATCGTCTCTTCATCAGCGCGCAGCACCTCGGTTTCCTCGGCCAACAGCGCCCGCGCCCGCTCGATCGGAACGGCTTTCCAAACGACGCGCGCCTGCTGGTTTAACAGCCGCTCCACCGTGTCGACCGCCAAGAGCCGCCCTTTCGCCATAATGGCGACGCGGTCGCACATTAATTGAATTTCACTTAACAAATGCGATGAAACGAGGACGCTCAACCCTTCCGTTTCCGCCAAAAAGCGGATGAAGGCGCGCATTTCGCGAATGCCGGCCGGGTCAAGGCCGTTGGTCGGCTCGTCCAAAATGAGCACCTTCGGCTTTCCAAGCAGCGCCTGCGCGATGCCGAGCCGCTGCCGCATGCCGAGCGAATACGTGTCCACCCGGTCATGGATGCGCTGTTCCAGCCCGACGAGCTTCGCCACTTCCATGATGCGATCTGCACCAATTCCCGGCATCATGCGGGCGAAATGTTCAAGGTTTTCCCAGCCTGTTAAATACGGATACATTTCTGGGTTTTCGACGATGCAGCCGATCTGGCGGATCGCGTCGGTAAACTGGCGATGAAGGTCATACCCGCCAATTGCCACCGTCCCCGCCGTCGGCCGAATGAGCCCGACGAGCATGCGGATCGTCGTCGTTTTTCCCGCGCCGTTTGGCCCTAAAAAACCGAATACTTCCCCTTCATGCAGCTCAAACGAAATGCCTTTAATAATTTCCTTGCCGCGAATCGTTTTTCGCAGCTCTTTGACCATCAATGTCGCCCGTTTGGTCATCGCTCGTCCTCCTCCGTCAACGTGATGAGCGAGGCGACGC
Source organism: Geobacillus sp. Manikaran-105 (assembly GCF_002809955.1). Classification (NCBI taxonomy): domain Bacteria; kingdom Bacillati; phylum Bacillota; class Bacilli; order Caryophanales; family Anoxybacillaceae; genus Geobacillus; species Geobacillus sp. Manikaran-105. The sequence goes on along the minus strand of NZ_PIJG01000028.1, from coordinate 9,437 downwards.
GCTCTCCAATCCGCTTGTACCCTTCTTTGTTTGGATGGAAATGGTCGCTATATAAATAATCATTGACATGCAAGGCAAACAAGTCAAACGTCGGCACCGCGACGATGTTCGGATAGCGGGCCGCCACTTCCGCTGATGCAAAATTCCAATCGCGCACAACGGCCGATGTCCGTTTGGCATCGTCTAAATCGCCAAACGGGTTGTACAAGCCGATCGCAAAAATGACCGCTTCGCTGTTGAAGCGGCGCAGCGCGGCGAAAATGCGGTCAAGGTTCTCCACATACCGGCGCTTCGCTTCATCCAGTTGCTTGGCGTTCAACCGAAGCGCTTCCCCCCCTTGAAACAAGTCGTTGCCGCCGATCGTCATCACGATCAAATCCGCCATGGCGACTTGCCGCTGAATCTCAGGTTGGCCAAGCTGGCGAAGCAGTCCGTCGGAGCGAAGGCCGCGAACCGCCAAATTCGTCACACGGATCGGCTTATCCGTTTGCCGGCGAAGCGCATCGACCATATAGCCGACATACCCTTTTCCGCTTTCATCGCCCGTTCCTCTCGTCAACGAGTCGCCAAGAGCAACAATATCCATTTTCTCATCATGTTGCCTTGTTTCAGCCGTTGACGGCCGTTGTTCTTTCGTCGGCGGCTTGGCGGTTGCAAAAAACTGATCTTGCACCGCCAATGCCAGGCCGCCAAGCCAAAGCGCTCCGGACAGAGCGGCAACAACGATGAGAAACGAAACAGCTCTCCGTCTCATGCCACCACCTCATCTCTTTATTGGCTTTCTTCCAACCGTTCCTCTTTTTGCTTAACATCATTGGTTTGATCCAACCGTTGCCGATTTATGCGCCAATGCTTCGGATTCCAATACGCTTTCAGCTTCCTCGCTGCTTCTTTTCCAGCCAGCAGCACCCCAAGCCAAAACATGACTTCCGCCGCCGCAATGACCGTGGCGACAATCGTTGCCTTGACAGCGGCTGAAAACGGCAGAAACGGCGCGATCGGCACCGCCACCCAAACGACGAACGAGGCGATGATGAGGCCAATGCCAATGCGATACAGAACCGGTTTCTCTTGCTTCACGTCCCCACCTCCTTATGGCGTCGTGGTTGCGAACGAAGATTGGGATTCTGCACTCCCACTCTACCATATCCATCTCCCGTTCACGAAACGGCGCGCCTGAAGCCGTGCGTTTCGCCGCCAACCAACGCCTGTCTTGTTCCCAAACCGCAAAACGCACCGTTTGGAAGGAGAAAAACCGGCCTCATGGCATGAAACCAAGCAGACGGATTCGTCATCATCATCGTTATACGTATTAACAAAGAAAAGGTGTCCCTTTTATGCTTGGGACACCGTTCATTCACCCCTATCACCGCCGCTTATGCCAGTAATCGATCAACCCCATCGCGCACACCTGCAAATCCAGCTCGATCGCCGCATACACCGGCGACGAAGACGGGACGCCATATTCGTTCAAAAACGCTTCTACATCGCGGCGCAACCGTTGTGCAGCGACTTTCGCCTGCTCTGCGGGCGATGCTTCCGGATTTCGCTCGATCGCTTCTTTTCCTGCCGCCACAAATTTCGGCAGCCAAACGCGAAGCTGACGGAACGCTTCCTGCGGGTCATCGAGCATGCCAAAATGACCAAAATAGATGCGCGACGGATTCAACTTCTCGAGCCGCTCAGCCGACCGCTCCATCGCTTCAGGGTCAAATTGGTTCGGAGATGTGGAAGGCAGGCAAAACGCAAGCCCCGCTTCTTGCAGCTGCGGATAAAAAACGCCGATCGTATCGCCGGTGAACACGCCGCGGCTGTACGAATCATAAATCGAAACGTGATGGTTCGCATGCCCCGGCGTATCATAAAACACAAGCGTCCGCTCCGCACTCAACTCCAACGTTTTCCCGTCCTCTTTCACGATCAATCGCTCTTCTGGCACCGGAAGAATCGGATCAAAGAGCGACTCAAACTGCGCGCCGTACACCGCCTTCGCTCCAGCGATGAGGCGCGATGGATCAGCCAAATGCCGCTTCCCTTTCGGATGGACGACAACCATCGCATTCGGGCAATGCTGAAGAAGCAGCCCTACACCGCCGGCGTGGTCCAAATGAATATGGGTAACGATGATATAGCGAATCTCAGCCGGATCGATCCGAAGCGCTTTCAACCCTTCAAGCAAGTGCGGCACCGACGGGCTTGGCCCTGTTTCCACGATCGCCACATCGTCTTCATGAAGCACGTATGTACCGGTGCGCTGCGACATGCGCAAGTCGTACAAATCGATGAGTGAAATGCGGCGGCCTAAATCGATTGGACGGTTCATTCGCTTCTCTCCCCCTTTTCATATCAAAATTGAATTCGACACCGCCGCGAAAAATTCCTTCTTTCCCCACTCAAGAGGATGGCGAAACGAAATAACACGAGCCTTAACCAAAAACAGGGGTTGGCGCCCCGTCTTAATCTACGACGCCAACTCCCCACTAGCTGTTTTTCCTTTCCGTCCATTTCTGATCGCCACCCATACTGCCGCCGCCCAGCCGATGACGATGAGGCCGTACACAGCAGGATAAACCGGCGCCGGGGCTTCCCAAGCGTGCAGAAGCGTGCGAACGTTTGTCAAAATAATCAATCCGCCAACCAACACTCCAAGCAAATGGGACGGCAGTTTACGCACAAGCCAAGCCGCGATCGGCGCAGCGATGACCCCGCCCGCCATCAGCGTCAGCACCCAATACCAGTTCACTTGCTCCCAACCGAGTGAAATGACGAATCCGAGCGTCGCCGACAAGGCAACGGCAAATTCGGATGTATCGACCGTGCCGACCACCTTGCGCGCTTCCATGCTTTTATTGGCCAACAGCACCGGCGTCGCAATCGGCCCCCAGCCCCCACCGCCGGTCGCATCAAGAAAACCGGCCGCCAAGCCGAGCGGGACGAGCTGCTTATTGGACCACTGTTTTCTTGATGCCGACGGCGCGCGGCCGTTCAACACTAAAAATCGATAAATAATGTAAAAGCCAAGCGCCAATAAAAACAACGATACATACGGTTTGATCACATCCCCTGGCAAGTTGCTTAAAAAGCATGCTCCGATAAACGCGCCGACCGACCCAGGAATAATGAGCTTCCCGACCATGGCGCGATCGACGTTGCCAAATTTCCAGTGAGAGGCGCCGGACGCCGCTGTCGTCACCACTTCCGCCAAATGAACGGACGCCGAGGCAACAGCTGGAGCGATGCCAAACGTCAACAGCAGCGTCGACGAGGTGACGCCGTACGCCATTCCGAGCGATCCGTCGATCAACTGGGCGATAAATCCTACAAACACAAAAACGATCAGTTTTTTCATTGGTTTCCCTCCGCTTGCAATAGTTGAGCGTGTTACTTATAATTTAAATCCCATTATTCATAGATGTCAACTATGAATTTAAAAAATAAAAAAATGCAGTCATCTTTTCCTCCCCACGCGCAAGATGACGTTGCGAACACCGGCAGCTTGGCGGCCGACGGGCGGAAGGCGCCGCGCGGCCGTCCATCAAGACAAACAGCTGCCTGCAGAAAAAAGGCGCCCCGAATATGGCGACGGGACACCTTTTGGACGGTGGCTTTCGATCAGAACTTTCCTTGATACCGCTCGACTTCCCAAGCATGAACCGCCGTGCGGTAGCTGTTCCATTCCTCTTTTTTCAACGCGACATATTCGTTGAATACGTGCTCGCCAAGCGTCGTGCGGCCGATTTCACCTTCTTCGAACGCAGCGACAGCAGCACCCAAGTTTTCCGGCAAGTTGTCGATGCCAAGCTCCGCACGGCGTTCTTCCGACATATGGAAGATATCTTCATCAACCGGCGCTGGAGCGGTTAACCCTTTTTCGACACCGTCAAGGCCAGCGGCAGCGATGATGGCATACGCCAAATACGGATTCGCTGACGGATCCGGGCAACGGAGCTCAACGCGCGTCGCAACGCCGCGTTTCGCCGGAATGCGGATAAGCGCCGAACGGTTCGAAGCGGACCACGCGATGTAGCAAGGCGCTTCATACCCTGGCACAAGCCGTTTGTACGAGTTGACAAGCGGGTTCGTAACCGCCGCGAAGTGTTTTACGTTTTTCAGCAAGCCCGCGATGAATTGGTACGCTGTTTCTGACAACTGGTTCGCATCATTCGGATCAAAGAACGCATTTTCCCCATCTTTGAAGAGGGAAATGTTGACATGCATCCCTGAACCGTTGATGCCAAACACCGGTTTTGGCATAAACGTCGCATGGAGGCCGAACTTGCTGGCGATCGTTTTGACAACCCATTTGTACGTCGTCGCATTGTCCGCCGCACCGAGCGCATCGGCATATTTGAAGTTGATCTCATGCTGGCCTTCCGCCACTTCATGGTGCGACGCTTCAATCGTAAAGCCCATCGCTTTTAAGGCGCGGTAAATTTCAAGGCGAACGCGTTCGCCCAAGTCTTTCGGAGACGGTTCGAAATAACCGCCGCCATCATGGAGCTCAAGCGTCGGATTGCCGTTTTCATCGGCTTTGAACAGGAAAAACTCCAGCTCCGGACCGACCGAGATCGTATATCCTTTTTCCGCCGCCCGCTCGATCGTTTTTTTCAGCACGTTGCGCGGGTCGCCTTCAAACAGCGTGCCGTCCGGATTGGTCACCGAGCAGAGAAAGCGCGCTTCCGCATAGCCTTCCTCGACTGTCCACGGCAAAACAGCAAACGTATTCAAATCCGGCAGAAGATACAAGTCGGAACGGTTGATCGGCGAGAAGCCTTTGATCGACGAACCATCAAACATGATTTTCCCTTCGACAACATCATCAAGCTGTTCAGCCGTCACGGTCACGTGCTTTAAGATCCCTTCAATGTCGACAAACTGCAAATGAAGAAGCTCAACGTTCTTTTGTTGGATCGTTTCTTTAATTTGTTCGAGCAATCCCGTTTGGGTGGAGGAAACGAACGTTTTCGACATGTCACATTACCTCACATTCGTACGTTTATTTTTCTAACATGCTTTTATTATAGAAAAAGAGTGGTCGTTTGGCAACACTTTTTTAGCAATTTTTCTGTATTTTTATAACGATTTTTTGCAACCGTTTTCATATTCATGTAAAAAATAAACAGCCCAGAGGATGACCGTTCCTCACAGGCTGTTTCTAGATGTTACATTTTCTCCTCACGCCGCCGCCATGATCCGGACGGAATAAGCGGCAAGCCGGCCGCTTTTTCCGGCGGATAGACGTACACATATCCTTCGATCGGTTTGCACGCGTCGCGAACCCACACCCGTTCGTATTCGTTATCGCGCCGCCCTTCAACGTAATCCTCGAGCTCATCCATTGCCTTGAGCCCTTCTTCCGTCACCGTCAGCCACTCCCCTTCCACTTCCCCCTCTTCTCCAAGCACAAGCGCGGGGTACGGACCGACATTGTATAAGCGGCCGTTTACTTTCCCTGGACACGCGGCGCGAACGTATGGAGCGGCCACTTCATGGTTTTCTTCGCCAGTCAGCAACGTTCCATACACAAACACCCGATATCGCCCTTCCGCCATCTCCTCGTTCTCCTTTTGTTTACATAACATAAATTACGAAAACTCAAGGAAAGGAAACAAAAACAATGGAAGCCCTTCCTCTCATCCATCCTTGCCGCTCCGAGGCGGCGCCAGTGTGAATTTGTTCAGTAGATCGCGGCCACAAAAATGCCGTGCCGGCTGCACTCGCAAGCCAACGGCACGGCGGTGGCGATTCCGCAACGAACGAATGATGCTTTTTCCATCATACCCGCTTCACAATGAAAAGTCAAGCACATTGTTACAGTGTTTGTTTCCATTTAATGCTGCAGCCGATGCTCGGCTTTTGCTTTTCCGGCACCGGGCGGCCCTCCAACAAAGCATCCAGCGCGGTGCGGATCGACTCCCCGGTGACCGGGATGCCGTTGTTCGGGCGCGAGTCGTCCAACTGGCCGCGGTAGACGCATTTCAGATCCCGGTCGAAAATGTAAAAGTCCGGGGTGCAAGCGGCGTCGTATGCTTTCGCCACCTCTTGCGTCTCATCGTACAAATACGGAAACGGATAGCCGAGCTCTTCCGCCACCTTTTTCATGTTTTCGGGTGAATCTTCTGGATACTGTTCCGCATCGTTGGAGTTGATGGCGACAAACGACACCCCTTTGGGCATATAATCGTTCGCGAGGCGAACAAGCTCGTGCTGGACATGCTTGACAAATGGGCAGTGATTGCAAATGAACATAATGACGGTTGCGACGTCCGATTTCACATCCTCAAGACGGACGACGTTGCCATCGATGACATTCGTGAGGGCAAACGGGGGCGCTTGTTTGCCAAGCGGAAACATATTCGATTCGACAGCTGGCATCAACAACACCCTTTCTCCAATATTTTCTTTCATTATATCAAAAGGAAGGCGGGTGTCACAAATCCAGCGCCCAAACCGAACTGCACAGCTCGGCATATGATGCCACATAGACGACGGAAAGGAGGCGTTTGTGCATTGATTTATATGAATAAACACATGACCCCGCGCGTGTACGGGCCAGCTGCCGCACCGCCCGCATCCCACCCGATGTTTTATTATCGCCGCACCGCTGCGCAACAAATGCTCGAACAGCAAAAACAACAGTTCGATCAGTTGGCGGAACGACTCGCCCAACTTGAGGACGCCATCGAAGAAGGGCAAAAGCACCAAGCGGAACAACGCGAACAAATGGCGGACATGTTCGCCCGCCTCGAACAGTCGCTTGCGGCCGGCTGGGCGCGGCAAAGCGGACGGCTTGCCGAGGCGCTGTCCGAGCTCGGACAAACGGTGACTGCTGGACAAGTAGCCCAAACCCATTATTACGAAGAAATGGCCGCCATAGTTGCCTCGCTTCAGCAAGCGGCCGAAACCGGGCAAAAGCAACAGGAAGCGCAAAGCGGGCAGTGGGCGGAAGCGCTCGCCCGCCTCGAGCGGCTGCTTATGGAAGCACAGGCGGGGCAAGCCGCCTTGGCCGGAACGCTCGCCCGCCTCGAGCAGTCGGTCATCGCCCAGCAGGAGCGGGAGGAAAGGCGACAATTGCAGTGGGAAGAGCAGCTGGCCAAAGAAGAAGCGGCGCAGCAGGCCGTCATCGAAGCACTCACCGTGCAAAGCGACACGATGCGCCGGCTCGAGCAGCGGACGGCTGAACGTGAACAGCTCGCCGAAGGAATGGCCGCCCGCCTCGAAGGGCAGGAAAAACTGTACCAAAAGTTGATCGAGCAGTTCGAGCTGCAGCACGTGTTCCATGAGACGGTCATCGAACGGCTTGAAGCGCAAGAGGCCGCGCAGTACAAAGTCACCCGCCAGCTTGACAGTTTAAAAGAGGCGCTGTATGAACGGTGTTCGTTTATCGTCGACAGCGTCAGACAGCTGTTTCATTCCTTTTTCCCTAAGCGCGGCCCCAAACCCGACCGCCAGGCGGCTGAACAAAAGCAGTCCGTCAGCTTGTGAACTGCCGCGCATCTTGACGAGATTGGCCGATCCGACGACGGCGGATCGGTTTTTTGCTAGACGGGTGGACAAATGAATGGACAAACCGAAGCAAAACAGCGCATAATAGAAACTAATCATTATTTCCACCGCTGCGGCGGAAGAAGGAGGAATCGCAATGGCGCTGCAACTGAGCGTCCTCGACCAGTCGCCGATCGCCGAAGGCATGACGGCAGAAGAAGCGCTCGAGAACACCGTCAAGCTCGCCCAACACGTTGAGCAGCTCGGCTATAAGCGGTTTTGGGTGTCGGAACACCACGATACAAACAGCCTTGCCGGTTCGTCGCCGGAAGTGCTGCTCGGACACATCGGAGCGAAAACGTCGCGCATCCGCATTGGCTCAGGCGGCGTGATGCTGCCGCATTACAGCCCGTACAAGGTGGCGGAAAACTTCCATGTGCTTGCCGGCCTTCATCCCGGCCGCGTCGATCTCGGCATCGGGCGGGCACCCGGCGGCATGCCCCGGGCGACGATCGCGCTGCAAGGCGACAGACGACGGTCGGTCGACCGCTATCCGGAGCAAATTGACGACTTGCTCGGCTATTTGTATGACGCCTTGCCGCCGGTTCACCCGCTGTATGGCGTCAAGGCGACGCCGATCGTGCAGTCCCCGCCGGAACTATGGCTGCTCGGCTCCAGTTCGGAAACGGCGAAGCTGGCAGCCGATAAAGGGCTGCCGTACGTGTTCGCCCAGTTTATCAACGGGGAAGGCGGCGAACATTATATGCGGCTGTACCGCGACCGGTTTGTTCCATCGCCGTATTTGGCCGAGCCGCGCGGAATGGTCGCGGTGTTTGCAATTTGCGCCGAAACGGATGAAAAAGCGGAATGGATCGCCGGCAGCCTTGATCTGTCGCTTCTTATGATCGAGCAAGGGATGGCGCTGAACGGCACGCCAAGCCCGGAAAAAGCGGCTGCGTATCCGTACAGCCCGTATGAGCGCAAACGGGTGGAAGACAACCGGCGGCGGATGATCGTCGGCAGTCCGAGGCGCGTCAAAGACAAGCTGTATCGGCTGAGCGAAACGTATGAAACAGAGGAAATCATGCTCGTGACGATTACATACGACTTCGAGGATAAACTCGCAAGCTTCCGGCTCATCGCCGAGGCGGTATGGGGGTGAACCAATGCAAATTGTTTCGATTAATGTCGGAAAGCCGAAAACAATAGAGGTAAATGGCGAGCGGCTAGTGACCGGCATTCACAAAACGCCGGTCGCCGGGCCGGTCGCTGTCGGCAAGCTTAACTTGGTTGGAGATGGACAAGCCGACCTCGTCCATCACGGAGGAGAAGATAAAGCGATTTGCGCCTATCCGTCCGAGCATTTCGTCTATTGGGAAGAGCGATACGGCCGCCCATTTACGGCGGGGGCGTTTGGCGAAAACTGGACGCTTCTCGGGTTGACGGAAGACGATGTATGTCTTGGCGACATGTATGCCGCCGGCACAGCGCTCGTGCAAGTGTCGCAGCCGCGCCAGCCGTGCTCCAAATTGGCGTTCAAACATCAGCTGCCCGATTTGCCGAAAGCCGTCTGCCAGACAGGAAAAAGCGGGTTTTATTTCCGCGTCTTGCAAGAAGGCGTCGTCGAGCCGGGCGCGCCGCTCGTTCTCGTCGAACGGGGCGTGGGGGCGCTGTCCATCGCGTATATCAATCACATTTACTATCATGAGCGCGACAATGCTGCTGCCATGAAGCAAATCGCCAGCCATCCGGCCTTATCCGCAAGCTGGCGCGAAACGTTTCAAAAGCGTCTCGCCGCTCGGCCCCGGCCGTAAAGCACAAAGCGGCGGAAATGACTAACAAAATATCTTTATACCCGTGGTGCTAGATAAACTTGATCAAGCATAAAAATAGCCCTTGCTGGCGGATCTCCAGTAGAATGAAAGTGTCACCCAACATTCGAAAGGAGAGAT